>JBEBAY010000057.1:0-3921 GCA_041158645.1 Candidatus Parcubacteria bacterium
TCTAACAACAAAACCCCCATATAAATATGGGGGTTTTGTTGTTTTTAGTCTAGTTTTGGTGCGTATTCTTTTTGATATTTTTCCTCACATTCTTTTAGGACTTTGATCGCTTCTTCTGGTCCGTAGAATGTCTCTACTACTCCTGTGCCTGGTTTTTTAAGGTATTTTATGTTTTCCCAGAAGTATTTTGTTTCTGTTTTGAAATAATCTCCAAGATCATCCACAGTCTTTATATGATCAGAACGACGGTCATCAGCTAGAACTGCTATGATTTTATCGTCTACCTCACCTCCGTCTACGAATTTCATTACACCGATTACTCGAGCTTCTACCAGTGATCCTGGCACTAGAGGCTCTGTAATGTTTACTATTTCTACATCCAGTGGATCACCGTCGTAGTCCCAAGTCATAGGGATCGCTCCGTATGTGAATGGATAAGCAAGTGAAGAGTATCCTACTCGGTCTAGTTTTAGCTGGCCACTCTCTGTGATCATCTCGTATTTATTGATACTACCTGCAGATACCTCTACAATTGCATTTATCACACCCTTTTCCTCATTTGCAAATGCAGGGAGCACGTGCAGTAGATTGTACATGAATTTACTAGGTTTTTGGTTTATGTTTGCCATATATTTCAATATTTATTGATAATTAAGCCTCAGTTCCATCGTCGACTATACCGTCATCGATAGATTCTTCATCTATTGTATCACCTGCACCTGCTTCTGGAGTAGCTTCTGTGCCATTGATATCGATTCTCCATCCAGTTAGCTTTGCTGCAAGACGTACATTTTGGCCACCTTTACCGATAGCTAGTGATAGCTGATCTGCTGCTACATCTACTGTAGCCTTGTGATCTGCTTCATTTACTGTAATATTCAGGACTTTTGCTGGAGAAAGTGCACTCACTACATACTCTTTTGGATCTGCAGACCATGGGATGATGTCTATCTTTTCACCTGCAAGCTCACTCATGACTGTAGTCACACGGATACCTTTTTGACCTACACATGATCCTACTGGGTCGATATGGTCGTCATTTGAATAAACAGCGATTTTTGAACGACTTCCAGCTTCGCGGGCTATAGATTTGATCTCTACTGTGCCTCCTGCTATTTCTGGAGCCTCAACTGCGAACAATCCTTCGATAAATTGAGGATGTGTACGAGAAAGCTTCAAATTGATACCTCTTGGAGTCTCCTCGACTGCATATAGATATGCACGGATTCTGTCTCCTCGCTTGTAAAACTCCCCTGGGATCTGCTCCTCTGGTAGCATTATGCCAGTTGCACGGTTGAATTCTATATAAACTATGCCTCTTTCTACTTTTTGTATGAAACCATTGATGATTTCTCCTTCTTTTGCTCCATATTCATCTATTATAGATGCTCTTTCAGCCTCGCGGATCTTTTGGATTATCACTTGTTTTGCTGTCTGAGCGGCGATACGTCCATAATCCTCATGTGTTTCAAGAGGGAAAATCAATTCTTCCTCTAGTTGCACGTCACTTTTGATCTTGCGGGCATCCTCTATTAGTATATGGTGCTCTTCATTGTAGCGTGTACGCTCGTCGTCTTCGGCTAGTTCTTCCTCTTCTTCACCCTCAATATTCTTTGGGATATATACTATAGTCTCGTCTACGGCGATTTTTACTTGGTAAAAACTCATTTCTCCGTTTTCTAGGTCAAATTTGTTGCGAATTATCTGGCCTTTCTTGCCGTATTCCTTCTTGTAGGCAGCAGCAAGAGCCTGCTCGATTGCATCGAGTATCTTGTCCTTTGGTATTTTTCTCTCAGTCTCGAGTTGTTCGAGAGCTGATTTCATTGTTTTTATATCAATCATTTTATTTTAATAGATATCGGGTTCTAGTTGCTAGCTAAAATCTAATATTCTTTTTATTTAATTATAATTTTTTACTCAAATTGATTTTTGGGTAAAATATAAAATATAGTCACTTAGCTCCTTATTTTAAATAAATAAAATATAATCGCTTTGCTCTTTATTTTACTAAAAAAGTCCGGTTCGAGACGGACATTTGTATAAATATAATACCAACTTTTCCACAGAAAAGCAAGATTTCGTGTTGTTATACTTTGCGTGCGTGATATAATAAAAATACAATGATTGACATAAAAAAAGTTTCACAAAATTTTTTCTCTCAGAAAAAAAATATTATTATAATTATTTTATTAATTGTTCTAGTTCTCCTCGGTGTCTTTTTTTATAAAAAATATAAAACTCCCGTAGCCCCTATGACTGAAAAAGAAAAATTTAGTCAAATAATGGATCAGGATGCTATCGAAGTGATGAAGATAAACATCACTGAAGAACAAAAGATGGAAATGATAAAAAAAACCAAGGGCTTAAAAGCAAACATATTACCACCTGAAGAGGCTCGTGTTAGAGATCTTGAAATTATTAAAAACCTATAAATTGTAATTATGAATATTAAAAAATATATAGCTCAAATAGGTTTTGTAGTCATTGCTATTTTGGGTATAGTTTCTTTACCTAATTTTGTCTCTGCCGCTGAGCTTTTTGGTAGCGCATGGTCGGGGAATGTAGGTTGGATAACCTTCAACTGTGCCACAAATAATACTTGTGGTGTGAATAATAGTACGAAATACAATGTAAATATAACTGATACCACTGGTTATCTTTTTGGTTATGCTTGGAATGACAATGTGGGTTGGATAAGATTTGATCCTAGTGTTCCATGCCCAGGTGCAGGTTGTTCTTCTGGTCGTTTTGCAAGAGCTCTGTCTGGTACTGGAAGTATTTCTACTGGAGGAACTGCTGAATTTACTGGATGGATTGATTTTAATAATGTTACTATACCTTCTAATTATGTTAATGGTAGAAGAAATCTGTCTGGCTATGCTTGGGGAGGAGATGTTATTGGGTGGATTGATATGGATGGCGTGTATGTTGCAGAGCCTGCAAAATCCGTGACCCTCGCTCCTTCTGGTTCTACTGTGGCAGCAGGTTCCAATGTGACACTTTCTTGGACTGCTCCAGGATATCAAATGGCTGGAACTACTTGTACTAAAACTGCTTCACCTGCGCACTCTACATGGAACGGTACTATAACTCCGCCCTTAAATGTTCCTGTAGCTGGAACTCAATCTGTAATAGTAAATACAACTACTACTTTTACTATGTCTTGTACGAATAATGGAACTACAAAATCTGCATCACAGACATTCACAGTTAGTGCTCCTGCTTCAGTTGCTCTTAGTCCTGCTTCTCAGGTGGTTTCTGGGGGTGTTATGGTTCCATTAAATTGGACTTCTTCAAACTTTCCAACTACAGGCACTACAACTTGCGTTGGAACAACTTCTGGATTTTCAAATCCAAATTGGACTACTGGTAATCTAGTGCCTGTGGCTGCTGGTAGTAGAAACGCCACTATTGGTACAAATGCTGGAGCCTATACATATACTATAACTTGTACAAATGGTGCAGTTTCAAAATCTGCATCTCAGACTTATACGGTACTTGCACCTACTGTTACTATGACTGCTAGTCCTACTTCTGTAACTCCAGGTGGTACTACATATCTCACATGGTCATCTACAAATGCTAATACAGGATCTGGAAATACTACCCCATGTACAGCTACAAAATCCGGCGGATCCGGCGGATCTGTTTGGGCTGGATCAAAGCCTGCCTCAGGTAATGCTATAAGTAATGTAGTAGGTACAACAGCCGCTACATATACCCTCATTTGTTATAATGGAGCAACTGCTTCTACTCCTGCTACTGTGACTGTTAATGTTGTCACCCCTCCTCCAACTGCCACAATAACTGCTAGTCCTACTTCTGTAACTCCAGGTGGTACTACATATCTCACATGGTCATCTACAAATGCGTCATCATGTACTGGTGGTAAGGCTGGAGGAGCTGGAGGTGTAGGATGGA
>JBEBAY010000058.1:0-3721 GCA_041158645.1 Candidatus Parcubacteria bacterium
ATCAAATTACGTATTTTAATATATGCCTAGATAGCTCAGTTGTAGCGTCCCCGCAAAGAGCATTAAGGTTGTTAGTTTTAATATAAAAGAATACGCCTAGATAGCTGTTTTGGTGGATAACGCAAAATTGTTATAAAGGTTTAAATACTGCCTAGATAGCTCAGTTGGTAGAGCGCTCCCCTGAAGAGGGATAGGTCCCCAGTTCGACCCTGGGTCTAGGCACCAAAAGTTTACTTAGTATTTATAATGTTGGAATCATTCGACATCCTTAGTCTAGGCACCAGAAAGTAAATAAAACCCCGCAATTGCGGGGTTTTATTTATATAGATTTAACCTTTAGATTTGTTTGCTTGTGCTTGTTTATCTTTGGGAGTTTGATTACGAGTAAGCCGTGTTTTTCTATTGCTTCAGCTTCCTCAGGGTCTACTTCTTCTGGTAGGCTGATTGTTCTTGAAAAGCTTCCCCAATATAATTCACGTACATAGTAGTCACCCTCTTTGATCGATCTATTCTCTTCTCTCTTACCTTTAATAGTGAGTGTGTCTCTAGTGATCATTATTGATAGGTTCTCTGGTAGTACACCAGCGATCATACTCTGCACGACGATCTCTCCATTTGTCTGATATAGGTCGATAGTCAGTTCTCCGTCTTGTTCCTCTTCGACTTCTTCTTTAAATTCAGTCTCGTGGCTTTTCTTCATTAGCTTCGGTTCTTCGTCTACTAGAAATTCACTTTCGTCATCGAATTTGATTCCTCCTGTTAATTTTTCAAAAAAAGATTTCTTTTTTAACATAGTTTTATATTGTTTGCGCAAAGCGCGGACTCATTCTTCTTAGTTTTTCAAAAATAAGAATATTTATAATCGCGACGACCCATAGGAAACCAAAAACAGACAGAAAGTTTTCACCGCTTCCTCTCATTATAAAGAAATTAAATATGCTATGCAAGGTAATTGCGAGAACCAATCCGATAATTGCATATGTCTTTTTTAATTTTTTAATATAGAATGCCAATCCAAATGCGCTACCGATCATACTGCTTGCGATTGCGTGGAGAAGTGTAGATCCCAAGAAACGTAAATTACCTGTTAATAGTCCTACGACTGCACCATCTACTTGAAGTGGATTTATCAGAAAGAAAACATTTTCAAGCGCTGCGAATCCCAGAGCTGATGCGATAAAGTACATAGGGTAGTCTATAGGCTGATCTATATGCCCACTACCAAATACGACAACTATAACTGCGAGCATCTTTAGTATTTCTTCAATAGATGCAAAAGCTATAATCTGCCATGTTTTATCTAGTATGAATGTCGCCGAGTATCTCTGTAGCCATATAGCCAGTAGTACCATCACTCCACCAAGAATAAAAGACATGACTATTAATCCTGTAGGTTCTTTGTCATCTCCGTCTTCTTGTCTTAACCAAAACCATAGCCATAATATGGCTGGTAGTGCTCCTCCTAGTACTGCATATATTAGAGTTTTTGGATCTGAGATTAGATTATCCATTTATCGTTTTGGGCCACTTTTCTACCATTAGTAGTCCTGTATCTTTATGAATAATCGACCATAGCTCTTCTGTGACGAATGGCATGAATGGGTGCAATACTGTAGTTATTTTTACTAGTGTGTTGAGCATGAATTGAGCACGAGCTATCCTTGCACTCTCATCTGCACCGCTTAGTATTGTTTTACTTTCTTCGATGATTACATCAGCAAATCTTGTCCATGTGTATGCGTACAGTTTTTCTCCTACTAAGTAGAATTTGTATTCATCCATCTCTTTTGTAATTTCAGATATTAGATCGTCTCGCTCTTTTATTAATTCTTTTTCACTGTCTGTGTATTCATTGAAATTTGGATCACAAACGATACCTTCTGTAGATGATAGGGTAAATCGCGCGATGTTCCAGATTTTATTCGCAAAGTGTTTGTACGCTTTGATCTTATCCTCAGACATTTTTGTATCATTACCTGGTCCATTACCTATCACTAGAGACATACGCACAGCATCTGTTCCGTATTTTTCAATCATCTCTAGCGGGTCGATTATATTGCCGAGTGATTTACTCATCTTGCGTCCTTTTGCGTCGCGAACTAGTCCATGTAGATAGACACTTTCAAAAGGTACTTCTCCTATTAAGTATTGAGACATGAGTATCATACGAGCAACCCAAAAGAATATGATGTCGTATCCAGTTTCCAATACTGTCGTTGGGTGATATTTTTTAAAATCAGACGCCTCTGTGTCTGGCCAACCAAGAGTAGAGAATGTCCATAGCCCTGAAGAGAACCATGTATCGAGAGTATCAGAATCCTGCTCCCATCCATCCTCAGTAGGTGCTTCAATACCACAGAAAATTTCTTCACCACGGTACCATACAGGTATTCTGTGTCCGTACCATATCTGACGAGAGATACACCAATCACGAAGATTTTCGATCCAGTGATAGTAAACCTTTTCAAATCTTTCTGGGAGAACTTTTATTTTTCCTTCTCGTACAGGCTCGAGCATTAGCTCCTTGAGGGTCTTGCCGGAACGTTCTTCTATTGGCTTGTTTACATTTATGAACCATTGTAATTTTGGTAGTGGTTCGATTACTGCACCTGTACGCTCTGCCGTAGGTACATTCTGGGTAACTTCTACTTCAGATTCCATCAGACTATTGTCACGTAGCCATTGTGCTACGAGATCTTTTGCTTCACTTGTTTTTTTGCCTATTAGGAATTCACCGCCTACTGTCATCTTTCCAAATTCATTTATGACTTGCTTCGTAGGTAGGCTGTGGCGAGTAGCCATATCTGCATCTATCTGGCTGTGTGCTGGGGTCACTCCGAGGGCTCCAGTACCGAAATCTTTTTCTACTGCCTCATCTGCGATTATCTTTATCGATAGTGGTACTCCACAAAAATCAGCCACTTCAAAAGTCTGACCCACATATTGTGCATATCTATCATCTGTAGGGTTCACTGCTACTGCAGTATCACCAACCTTTGTCTCTGGGCGAGTAGTTGAGATAGAGATAGGGAAGTCTTTGGAATATTTAAATGTATATAGTTTTGCTTTACGTTCCTCATTCACCACTTCATCATCAGAGATAACAGTTTGCCCTTTGGGATCCCAGTTCACTATTCTGTGGCCACGATATATCAATCCATCATCATACATTTTTTTAAATGCAGTACGTACAGCAAAATTCCTCTTTTCATCCAGAGTAAAAGCTTCACGAGACCAGTCGACAGATGCACCCATTTTCTTTGTCTGGTTTACGATTGTGTCATGACTGTTCTGAGCAAATGCATCTACACGTTTAAGAAATTCTTCCCGGCCTAGGTCTGTTTTCCTTTTTCCTTCTTCTTTGCTTAATATTTGTTCTACTTTTGATTGTGTGGCTATTGCTGCGTGATCTGTACCAGGGAGCCATAGTGTAGGACGGCCTTGCATACGAGCATAACGAGTCATGATATCTTCGATTACCAACATAGATGCATGACCAATATGTAGAGTACCTGTCACATTTGGAGGAGGTAGAACCATTGAAAAAGGTTTGAGTTTTTCATCAGATACCTCTTTTTCGATACAAACATCAGGATTAAAAAATCCACTTTCAGTCCAAGTAGCATAAATACGATCCTCAGTATCTGCCGGATTGTATGGTTGTAATAGTTTTTTATCAATATTTGGTTCCTTGTATTCCATCTATAAAATATAGCATTTT
>JBEBAY010000059.1:0-3366 GCA_041158645.1 Candidatus Parcubacteria bacterium
GCCTATAAGCTACAATCATAATATCATTTTTTTGACAGTATTCTAAAAGTCCACTTTTTTCAATTTCTCTTACTCTTAAATTATAATGAACCTGATTACACACAATCGGATACTTACTATAACTTTGTGCTTCTTTTAAATGTTCAATATTAAAATTAGAAACTCCAATATTTTTTACAACACCGTTATCCTTTAATTCAACAAGAGCTCTCATTGATTCCTCTAATGAAAAATCCTTTGGAAATTGATGTAATAAATACAAGTCTAAATAATTTGTATTCAGTCTTTCTAGGCTCTTCTTACAAGCACTCATTACACCATCGTACCCTTGATTGCTTCCACTTACTTTTGATACGATAAATAAATCTTCTCTATTTATGTTATTTTCCTTTATTGCTTGCGCGATTATTTCTTCAGAGTGTCCGTTCGCATATGATTCAGCTGTGTCGATGTGAATAATCCCTTCTTTTACTGCCGTATTAATTGCATCGATATCAGCTTTATCATCGTTTGATAAATCTCTCTCATTTCTTCCCCCCATCTGCCATGTTCCCAATCCATAAACAGGTATTTCAAATCCTGTATTCAATTTTTTTGTAGGGATTTTCATTTTATTTCCCTCTCAATATTTTATCCATCTTTTGGGCAATCTTGATCATATCCTTTTCTTTTCTTCCACGAGTAGTCTCTGCGCATGTGCCGAGACGGATACCAGATGGATCCATCACAGAACGCTTGTCGCCAGGGATAGTATTCATATTCACAATGATTCCTGCTTTCTCGAGCTTCTTGCTCGCATCACTACCTGCTATACCTGCGCCATCCATCCATGTATCTACGAGGATCAAATGTGAATCTGTACCTCCAGAGATAATATGCCAGCCAAGTTTTTTGAGTTCTTTTGCTAGAGTCTGCGCATTCTTTACTACTTGCTTTGCATACTTTTTGAATTCTGGTTTACCAGCTTCATTCAATGCTATCGCTACAGCTGCGATGTTGTTCTCGTGTGGACCACCAAATAGTCCTGGTATTACCATCTTGTCTAATTTCTTGTCGAAACCTCGCTCGTCCTTTTTTACAAAGAGTAGAGCCTGTCGTGGACCACGGAGAGATTTATGAGTAGTAGTCATCACAGAGTCCGCATATGGGAATGGTGATGGATATGCCCCACCCGCTACTAATCCTCCAAAGTGAGACATATCTACGTGAAGTATCGCACCACAAGCATCAGCAATTTCTCTGAATTTTTTAAAGTCTACAGTACGTGGATATGCAGTGAACCCTGCGACGATAATCGCTGGCTTCTCTTTCTTTGCAATCTCCATCAATGCATCATAGTCTATCACTTCACTCTCTCCATCGAGTTCGAATTGTACCGGCTTCCAGAGTTTGCCTGTCATTGATAGTGGATGCCCGTGTGTAAGATGTCCACCAGATGTCAGCTTCATACCCATTATCTTTTCCCCTAGTGGCACGAGAGCAGAGTATAGTGCAAAGTTTGCAGGACTACCAGATAGCAGCTGCGCATTTACATGCCAGTCTGTATTTTTTATTTTAAAAAGTTTTAGTGCGCGATCGATACAGAGCTGCTCTACTTTATCTATAATCTCGTTACCACCGTAGTAGCGGCGTCCTGGATACCCCTCTGCATATTTATTTGTCAGCGTGGATCCCAATGCAGCGAGTACATCACGTGATACATAGTTCTCAGAAGCGATCAGATTCACTACACTCTTTTGACGCTTGTCTTCTGCCTTTATAAGTTTTTCTACCAGTTTGTCTTTCATTGCCATATAGATTAAAAAATTAGGGATTAATATAGGTATTCTATCACAGTAAAAAGATAAACAAAAAGCCAGCATTTTCCTTGGAAAAACTGGCTTTAGTGTGCAACAATTTGTTTTTTGCACAGTAATGTGTCGTGATTATCATAGAAATAATATCGAACACAGACATAAGGGTAATCTCCTAATCTTTTCTTTTTAAAGATATAGGTAAAAGAATCTTTGGCGCAAGTGTCTTCAATAAATTTTTCCTTTATGATTTCACCTTCATAAAAGAAGGCTCCCCATGTAGATATACAAATTCTTCCACCAATTAATTTTGGACGAGACATATATACATCTGTATTGTCTGGTCCCCCTCTGATATAAGGTATTGATTTAAAAGATTCGGAATTTTTCAAGCTATCTACAGAAGTTGGCCAATAAGAAGAATCCTGTGGTATGATATTTTTATTATTATCTAAATTATCAATACCTTTTTCATTCGAGCTCTTCATAATCTGTGGGAAGGTGAAGATAAAAAGAAATACGCAAATTATTGCGGATAGGTCATTGAAAAGATTATTTTCTTTCATAACAATGTTTTTTATTTTAATTAAAATGTACGCCTAAAAAGAGTATCCGTCAAGCCTTTAAATAATTAAAAGTCAGCATGTTTATATGCTGACTTTTATCATTTCACAATTGGATTAGAATTATTGAAACCGTTTTGTGTACCTTCCATGAGATACACGTTGCGTATATTTGAATCAATCATAGAATTCCAACAATCCTTGCAACACCACCAATGACCCCACAGATAGACATCACAATTTGAAATATCTATTTTACTTTTTTTAGCTTTCAACATTGCATGGCTTTCTGCGTGATACTTACTAGACGCGCAACCAGGACATAACCAATACTTTTGCCCTGATGGTATTTTTAGATTTTTTCTTATACACCAATCTTTATGAGTATTTAGTAGAAAATCATTTGTTAAAGCTGATTTATTTGCAGCACCCACAAGAATAACCCCTTCATTGTTTACAACAACAACTCCGGTTGAAGTCTTTTTGTCAGAAGATTCATTTTGTGCAATTACTCGAGCTGCTTGCATATATTTATTGTCTTCAGGGACATGTAATATGGTTCGCCCCTCTGGTAAATACGGATATTCTATATTTTTTGTTTGTGTTTCCATAATTTTGTTATTTTTGTATACTATACTATATGACAACATTCGATACAATATACCAAGATATAATTAAAAAGGTTATGAGTGAAGGAATAGAAGAATTGAATGTTCGTACTGGGCACAAGACCAGGGCACTACCAGGTGTGACATTTCAAATTGATATTGAAAAAGAAGGATTTCCACTTCTTACTCTCAGAAAGCAACCACTAAAATCTCCAATAGCAGAACAAGTATGGTTCCTACAGGGTGATAAAGACGCTACGTTCCTACGCAAATTCACAAAGATGTGGGATTTGTTTTTAGAAGAAGACGGTACATTATCTTCTGCATACGGATGGAGATGGAAACATCACTTTGGAAGAGACCAGCTAGGTAAAGCAATAGAGCTACTAGAAAAAGATCCGA
>JBEBAY010000060.1:0-7864 GCA_041158645.1 Candidatus Parcubacteria bacterium
GTATCATAGTAAAAAATGGTGGGGCATTAGAATTGTTATCAAAAGTAGATATGTGTGTTTTTGATAAAACTGGCACTATCACTATGGGAGCACCTGCTATTCACGACATCAAAACATTTGCGAATACAACAAAGGATGAAATATTAAAAATATCTGCATCTCTCGATCAGCTCTCTGTGCATATATTTGCTAGATCATTGGTTGAATATGCTCACACTAAATCACATAAATTAATTTATCCAAATGATTTCAAGGAAATATTTGGAGATGGAGTAACTGGTACGATAGAAGGCAAGAAATATTATTTTGGTAAATTAGCTTTCCTTTCAAAAAATGGAATTAAAGTCGCAGATGATCTGAATAAAGAATATTTAAAGACAAGAGATGAGGGGATTATACCTGTGTATCTAGGTAGTGGGGATGATCTACTTGGAGCGATATTCTTTAAAGATGAAGTCCGGCCTGAGGCACGCAAAGTATTCTCTGATCTATCTACTCTAGGGATAAAGAGATTTATGTTGCTCTCTGGTGATAAAGAGAGTGTGGCATCTGGGGTAGCGGCATCTATGAAGATAAATGAATATAAAGCTGAATGTCTTCCTGATGAAAAATTGATAGTAATTAAAGATCTTCAAAAAAGTGGATTAAAAGTGGCGATGATAGGTGATGGTGTAAATGACGCTCCAGCACTGGCCCAATCCGATGCAGGCATAGCATTAGGGGCCCATGGAGCCACTGCTGCATCCGAGAGTGCCGATATAGTGATAGTGTCTGGCTCCATAGACAAGGTTCCAGAAGCTTACAAGATATCGATACGTACTGTAAAAGTAGCGAGAGAAGGAATATTTATAGGGATAGGTTTGTCTGTCGTATGTATGTTCTTTGCTCTGTTCGGACACTTGGCGCCACTATACGGTGCATTGATTCAAGAGGGTATCGACATAATAGTTATTCTCTATGCACTACGTGCGGGCCGTGATATTATATAAATATGGATACAATTTTTTCAAAAGTTTTATTAAAGATTAGTACGATAGGATATCTATATTTTGCTATCTTGGTTCTGATAGATATTATATTGTGGAAAATACACCCCGTGCTCGGCATATTAGGTGTAGCGTTTACTTTTGCTTTATTGCTCGGATTTATCTAATTCCAAAATTATGTGAAAAATGCTACTATGTAAATATAGTAGCATTTTAATTTAAATAAATATGAAAAATATAAATACAATAGTGACTTCTTTGTTGGTTATCGGTTTGGTGTGTGCAGCAGGGTATTTCTTTATTAATAAAAATAAATCTATGGAAAAAATTGCAAAAAATGGAGATGTGTTGGTTATGAATTATACAGGTAGCCTAGTTGATGGTACAGTTTTTGATTCAAATGTGGATCCTAAATTTGGCCATGTTCAACCATTTGAATTCAAGCTAGGAGCAGGTATGGTGATAGCTGGATGGGATGAAGGTCTAGTAGGTATGAAAGTAGGAGAAAAGAAGACTCTAACTATAGCACCAGAGAAAGCTTATGGAACAAATGGTGTCCCAGGTGTGATACCCCCAAATTCAACTCTAGTATTTGAAGTAGAATTAGTTAATATAAAATAAATTAAATGGATCAAGACAAAATAAAGAAAATTAAAGAAGTGCTAGGTGTCTTTTTGGGTAAAAAAAGATATTGGATAAGTGCGATCATTATTGTGGTCATAGCTTTATCTTTCTTGCTAAAAGACCCATCCAAGGGGGTAATAGTGGCAAGAGTCGAGAACAAGAATATTACTCAGACAGTACTCGCTACTGGACAGGTCACTTCTAATGTAGATTTGGGTCTATCATTTAATGGTAATGGAAATGTGTCTTCTGTGAGAGTAAAAGTAGGAGATAAAGTCAGAAAAGGAGATATCATAGCTACCCTAGAACAGGGATCTGTAGGAGCGACACTCACATCAGCCCGAGGGTCTGTGGCTGCAGCAGAAGCTCGATATAAAAAGATAATAGATGGTTCCTCAAATGAAGAGATCGCTATAGCACAAATAAATCTCGAGAATACAAAAGCTACTCAAGACGTTCTAGTGAGAAATGCATTAAATAACTTACTTAGTTCTTATCCAGAAGCTACACCCGTAGATTCTTCAAAAGATTATATCGCTCCTGTAATATCTGGAAACTATGTTTTAGGTAAAGAGGGTACTATTAATTTAAAAGTTTATAACTCTTCAAATGGTAAGAGCTTCGACGCTTCGGGGCTCGCTACTGGATTTGGTCCTTTGAATGATGATGTAGCTCAACCAATAGGAAATTCTGGCCTATATATAAAATTACCTACCGCAGGTAATGTAGAGAGTACAGATTGGAAGATAGAGATACCAAATAAAAAAGCTTCAAATTATCTAGCAAATTATAATGCATATCAGAGTGCACTACAGACAAAGTCTGCTACAATATTATCTGCAGAGGCTGAATTGGCTCTTAAAAAGGCACAAGCTCGACCTGCAGATGTAGCACTAGCTGAGGCAGATATTCTCCAGGCTCGCGGCACTCTCGAGCAGGCTCAGGCTAATTATGAAAATACTATAATCCGAGCCCCAGCAGACGGTACTATAACTTCTGTAGATATAAAAGTAGGGGAATTAGCTAGTGCTTCAAAGCAAGTAGTAATGTTGCAAGATGTGAGTAATCTTTATATAAAAACAAAGATCAATGAATCAAATATTGCAAGCGTAGTCGTAGGGCAATCTGTAGTTATATCATTTGATGCATTCGCCGGTGAATTCACTGGTAGTGTGGTCCAAGTGGATCCAGCTGCCAAGATAGAGGATGGCATTGTGAATTACGAGATTAAAATTTCTGTAAATGAAAAGAGTGATATCATTCGACTAGGTATGAATGCAGACGTAAAAATAAATGCAGGAGGAAAAGAAAATGTGCTAGTAGTATCAAAAGCTGGTGTTAAAAAAGATGAGACTGGCAGCTATGTAGATATAGTCACAAATAAGAAAAATAAAAAGTCAGTAAAAAAATCTGTAACTACTGGTATTCTCGGAGATGGGGGATTGATAGAGATACAGAGTGGTCTTTCTGTCGACGATGAGATCATATTGTCTCGTCCGTAATAGTTTTTAAATGATAAATAATTTACAAAAAATAGAAAATTCTTTCAGACAAAATGCTAAAGTTGGTTGGTTTTTGGCCAAGCGTGATATTCAGCGTGCCAATATTTGGACTACTGGATTGATAGTCCTCGTTATGACACTGACATTTCTCAATCTGATTGTCGTGTCTGGTATCCTGGTGGGACTCATCCAAGGATCTGAAGATGCCGCAAAAAAGTATGATATAGGGGATGTTTTAGTATCTCCATTTCTTAATCGTAGTGCGATCGATCAGACACCGCAGGTTGTAGATATTGTAAAAAATATTCCTGGTTATAAAAATCATACAGTCAGATATTCTGGGTCTGCTCGGGTTGAGTCTAATTACAGAGATACTGTGAAGCCTGGTGATAGGCGTGATGGAGCAGGAGGATCCCTACTAGGGATCGATCCAATACAAGAAGAAAATTTTTCTGGTATTTCTAAATTTGTAACCAAGGGTTCATATTTGGGGCCTCAGGATGGAGATAGTGTATTGCTCGGCAAAAACCTACTCTATGAATTTACTCCGATTGAAGCTCCAGGATTTCAAACACTTAAAGATGTAGAGATCGGTTCAAGAGTTAAAATAACAGTCGGGAGTACTTCTCGAGAATATTTTGTAAAAGGTTTTGTTCAGAGTAAAGTTGATTTTGATAGCTCTATTATTATGATTGATTCAGAGGTACGCAAACTTACTGGGCGTACAGACTTGAATGCTGCCGCTATTGCTATCCAATTGCATCCAGGCACAGATCCTGTATTTGTTAAAAACTTTTTGATTGATTCTGGTGTTGGAGAATTTGCTCGTGTGCAAACAGCAGAGGAAGCCTTTCCTAAATTTCTAAAAGATATAAAAAGTACATTTGCCTTACTCGGTTCGATGATATCTGCTATAGGACTAGTCGTGGCGTCTATAACTATTTTTATTGTTATATTCGTAAATGCTATAACTCGTCGTCGTTTTATTGGAATACTGAAGGGTATAGGCATTCACAAAAGAGCCATACTTTATTCTTATATGTATCAGGCTTTTATCTATGCGATATTTGGAATCATTATAGGTATGGTTCTCATATTCTTCTTTATAAAACCATATTTTGCTGCCAACCCTATAAACTTCCCATTCTCTGACGGTATACTCGTGGCTACGCTACCTGGTACATTGATTCGAGCGGGGATACTACTAGTGACGACAATGATTGCAGGATTCATCCCAGCTCGTATGGTGATAAAACAAAATACACTCAGTGCAATCTTAGGAAGATAATAATAAATAAAATGCTAGAAGTAAAAAATTTAACAAAAAAATTCAAGAGTGGAGACCAGGAGGTGATAGCGGTTAATGACCTTTCTTTTACTATAGAAGAAGGCCAGTTTGTGACTATCACAGGTAAATCTGGATCCGGTAAATCTACATTGATGTATCAGCTAGGATTACTAGATTTGCCAAATAGTGGAACTATTCATATAGACGGAGCAGAGCTGGTGAATATGCCAGAAGAAGAGAGGACTATGGTTCGCCTAAATGATTTTGGTTACATCTTTCAAGACTATGCAATACTACCATCTCTGACAGCACTCGAGAATACATTGCTACCTCTTTTGATGCAGGGATATGATATGAAAGAGGCTGAAGTAAAAGCCAAAAAAGCATTGATCAAGATTGGACTAGGGGACAAGATGGGTAATCTACCCAGTGAGCTCTCTGGAGGTCAGCAGCAGCGTGTATCTATCGCTCGTGCGATATCTCACGACCCAAAGATTATCTTTGCTGATGAGCCTACTGCAAACCTGGACTCTGAGACATCTTCATCTGTTATTAAAGCTTTTATGGATTTGAATAAAGAGGGGCAGACTATCATTATGGTGACTCACGAAGAGGAGTATGCCCAGATGGCCGACCGTACGATACACCTGGCCGATGGAAAGATTATGAGTGATAAATTGAATAAGAAATAAAAATACCACCTAGATTTCTCCAGGTGGCGTTTTTTTTGTTCTTTTGGCGGTTATTCGCTTGATGCTGATTTGGCAGCTACTGCAAATTCTTCTGTTTCTTTAAAATCATGTATCTGTTTGTACTGTTCCCCAAGCATTTTAACAAATGGATCTTCGCTTGAATTCATCGCATTGTAAATTTTTTGCGGGGTCAATATGTTTTTTATAATACAAGGTTTTTTAAGTTTAATGGTGTTGCCAGCTTCTTTAACTCCAGTTTTGCCTTGGAATCTTTCCTCTGTAATAACTAAATTTTCATTAAAAATCACAAATATTCCCAAACAGTCATACCCAGCATTTTGCAGGTCGTCAATAAATCCAATGGTTTTTTTACCATTAATTAATTGATCCTTAAAAACAATGCATTTACCAACTGTTGCCTTCTTTGGAATTTCAGGGCCATTAATTAATTTTTTACCAAATAATTCAGCAATCAATGTTGCTATTGATGCCCCAACTGATCCCATGCCAATTATAATTTCAGCATCTTTAATGAATTCTACTTCACTTTTGATGATGTCTATAATGGTAGTTCTAGTTTCGGGGTTTCGAATTATTTTTTCGAAATCAATAAATAGAGGGGTGAGGCTTTGGTTGTCCTCTTGTGGATATTGATTTTTAAAATCAAATATCAAGGATTTTGATTGTGCTGCTTGTCCTAAAAAGGCAAGAATGCTCTGGTTTTCTTTTTTCATAATTTATAAGAATTTGTTCTTATCATATAACTTTTAACCATTTTGTCAAATCTGGACTTATTTTAAATATGGTATAATGAGTAAATGGAAACATTAAAAAATAACAAAAAGTACGTCATTATTGGATTAATAGTTTTAGTTGCTATCTGTGTTCACTCATATGGTGGTAGGGGTATGATGGGTCATTATGGTCAGAATGGTATTCAGAATACTATCAGTGTGTCTGCTGATGGAGAGGTGACAGCAGTACCAGATATCGCAAGTATTAACTTTACTCTTTCAAAGGATGCATCTACATCTGGATCTGCATCAAAAAATTTGAATGAGATAACAGCTTCTGTTTTGAATTATTTAAAGGAACAAAAGATTGCAGAAAAGGATATCAAGGCTGAATACGGTGGCGTGAATCCAAAGTATTCAAATACACCTATTTATTGTATCACTGTGCCTTGTCCACAGCCTGAGTCAAAGATCACAGGTTATACTGCTACACAATCTATCACAGTTAAAATCCGTGATGTAGATACAGCAAATGATATCAAGACTGGTCTTTCAAAAATCGGAGTAGATATGATAAGTGGTCCTACTTTTATGATCGATGATGAAGATGCTCTAAAAGATGAAGCTCGTGGTATAGCTATAAAGAACGCTCGCGAAAAGGCTGAAATACTCGCAAAACAATTGGGGGTAAGATTGGGTAAAGTAACTAGCTTCTCTGAGAATGGTGGAGGATATCCGATAATGTATGCCAAGAGTTCTATGATGATGGATAGTGCAATGGGTGCAGCAGCTCCAGTACTACCAAAAGGGGAGAACAAGATCACTTCAAATGTGACTATCACATATAGCATAAGATAAAAGCATATAAAAAGCCTTCCAAAAGGGAGGTTTTTTTATATTGACTTTATTGGCTAAAAGGCGTATTATGTATTTACATACACCCGCGGGGTGTTTTTTAGTAAGAGTAATAATATAATCAATGTATGAAAGAATTAATCGAATATTTTAAAGAAACAAAAGCTGAAGTAAAGAATGTAACATGGCCAACTCGCACAAAAGCTGTATATGCTACGATCGCAGTTATCGTTATATCAGTGAGTATTGCTTATTACCTAGGACTTTTTGATTACTTGTTTGCATCTGGTTTGCAGTGGTTACTTTTGAACAAATAATTTTTATTAATTTTTATTAATCTAATTTCGGATAGCGTCGCACTAAATCGACTCGTGCGACGTGATTCCGCTGAATCAATCAATATGGCAAAACAAGAATTAAAAGGAGAGCGCAATTGGTACGCAATCCACACATATGCAGGGTACGAGAATGCAGTTTTGAGAAATCTAAAACAGCGTATTGATAGTCTGGGTATGAATGACAAGATATTTAACGTGATTGTCCCTACAGAAAAGAAGATCAAGATCAAGGGTGGCAAACGCGCAGAGGTAGAGGAAAAGGTTTACCCAGGTTATGTACTAGTAGATATGATCGTAGATGACAACTCTTGGTATGTAGTCCGAAATACTCCACGCGTCACAGGATTCGTAGGGGCAGGAGTAAATCCAGTTCCACTTGAAAAATCTGAAGTGGATGCGCTATTTGGTAAAATGGATAATGAGAGTAAAGCAAAGCATCAGATTGATTTATCTGTCGGTGAGATCGTACGTATCGGAGATGGTCCATTCAAGGATCTAGAAGGTAAAGTTAGTGATGTAGATCACGAGAGAGGCAAGGTAAAGGTACTCGTATCTATGTTCGGTAGAGAAACACCCGTTGAGTTAGATTTCTTGCAAGTTAAGAAATTTTAGTTGATTTATAAGGGTTATTGTGTTATATTCAGTCTGTTACGCTAAAGCTTCATTTAGTAATAAACATCAATTAATTATATGGCAAAGAAAATTACAAAAAAGGTAAAACTACAAATTGCCGCTGCGAAAGCAACTCCAGCGCCACCACTAGGACCCGCACTCGGTCAGGCTGGTGTAAACATCGCTGAATTCTGTCAAAAATTCAACGCTGCAACAGCTAATATGGCAGGTGA
>JBEBAY010000061.1:0-4764 GCA_041158645.1 Candidatus Parcubacteria bacterium
GAGTATTCGCTGTGCCGAGATCTATTCCTAATTTCTTGTTGAATATTGCCATTTGTGTGCCGATTATAGCATAAAAAATAAGAAAATACAGAATTCATAAAATTATACAATTTCTAAAATATGCTAGGATATACATATGTACATACTGACAGTTATTCCGATCGACAAAGGTATTAAAAAAGAATACCTTACCTATTTTTCCGCCCAAGAAATCAAGCTGGGTACTATTGTCGTCGTCCCCGTACGATCCAGAGAAATCGATGCCCTAGTCATAGGTATCGAGCCAGCAATGAATCTAAAACAAGAACTCAAAGATGCAAAATTCCAATTAAAGAAGATAATTCGTGTTCGAGGTAGTGCACCATTTGGTGATGCCTTTTTTGAAAGTTGCCTAAGATTGCGAGATTACACACTAGGTAGTACAGGTGCGATCATAGATACCATGTTACCCAGCGCATTCCTAGATAAAAATATTATCTTAGAAAAAAATAAGGAAGAGGCAGAAGATATAGAAAGTATAAAGTTAGCATCAAGTGAAAATACAGCTGATATAAAACAAGAAAAACTTATATTCCAAGCTACCTGGGTAGACCGCATAGGTTGGTACAGGACACTGATACGTGAATCTTTTTCAAAAAAAGAATCGGTTTTTATTTGTGTACCTACAAAATACGACACAGAGAAATTTAAAAATATGCTATCCAAGGGTATCGAACATTATGTCTATACTTTCTCCCACGATATGAATAAAAAGAGTATGGTCACTAACTACGAGAAATCCAAGAATGAAAAACATCCTATATTGATAATCGGCACAGGAATGTTCCTCTCTATTCCTCGTACAGACATCAAGACAATAATTCTCGAGCACGAGAGTTCCGATTCGTACAAGCAATTTGTCCGTCCATTCATCGACACTCGCACATTTGTAGAGATATATGCCTCCATCAGCAAATCCAAGCTTATCCTAGGAGATACAATACTCCGCCCCGAGACATTATATAGGCACCAACAAGCAGAATTCGCAGAAGTAGCTCCCCCACTATTTCGTTTTACGAACGCAGAAAAACAGGTAATTATAGATATGAAAAGCCAAGTAGATGAGCAGAACAAGAAGAGCTTTTCAGTGCTTTCTAATGAAGTAAAAGATATGATCGAATACTGCCATTCACACGGTGAGTCTGTTTTTCTATTTTCGGTAAGAAAAGGGTTAGCCGGAGTCACAGTCTGCAATGATTGTGGCCATACATTACTATGCCCAAATTGCACTTCGCCTGTGGTGCTATACGGGAACAAGCAAAGATCAGCTACAAAAGATGAAGGTGGCCGTGTATTTATGTGCAACAAATGCGGATACAAAGAAAAGACTGAGACTAGGTGTCCAATATGTACCAGTTGGAATCTAAATCCCCTTGGAATAGGTACAGATAGAGTCTACGCTGAGGTAAAGAAATATTTTCCACATATCAACGTCGTCCAGATAGACAAGGAGACTACGAGCACAGACACAGAAGCTCGTGCAGCTATAGCATCTTTCTACAAAGAAAAAGGAAGTATTCTGATCGGCACTGAGATGGCATTTTCATATTTAAAAGATGATGTATATGCTAGTGCGATAATATCGGTAGATGGACTATTTTCTATACCTAGTTTTAATATGAATCAAAAGATATTGCACACAATCGAGAAACTCCAAGCAATAACTCAAAATGGAATCTTAATACAGACCAGAATGTCCGAAAATAAAGTATTGCGCAATATACTTTCTGGTAATGTATTACCTCTATATAGAGAAGACCTCGAAGAAAGAAAAATGTTTGGATATCCTCCATTTAAAAAATTAATAAAGATCACCTTTACAGGTACCGCAGCTCACGGTGAAAAAGCTCGTGAATATATAAACAAGACCCTCGGTGCATACGATCCGCAAATATTCTCTGCTTTTGTAGGTAAGGTACGCGGTGAATACGTGACCAATACTGTTATAAAGATAGATCCAAAGCTTTGGCCCGTACCACTATCTAAGGACGCAAAGGCAGATAGTGATCTATACAAGAGACTCAAAGCTGTTTCTGATACTTTTACCCTAAATATAGACCCCGAGGACTTGCTGTAAAAGTTAATATGTGATATATTCTCCAAATATGATTACAGTTGTAGAAGTAAAGAAAAATGCAAATGAGAGTGGTACAAACCTCATCCGTCGCTTCACAAGAAAGGTGCAAGAGACTGGAATAATACAAAAGGTTAAAGGCAATCGTTACAACGAGCGCAAAATCTCAAAACTTGCAACAAAAGAAGGAACACTAAAGCGCCTAGCACGCCGCAAAGAGCATGAAAAGCTCGTAAAGCTCGGCAAGGTGGTAAAGATCGTTCGTGGACGTCGTCGCTAATTATGCAAGACAATACGTTTGAATTTAAAAACAAAACAAAAGGCAAGCTACCAAGCTTGCCTTTTGTGGCGATGAAGGACCGCATCTGTGGAAAAGAATTTGAATTGTCTCTCGTATGCGTATCGCCTGCGGAGTCTCGAAAACTAAACAAAAAATGGAGAGACAAAGACTACCCTACAAATATCCTCTCATTCCCACTATCAGATACATCTGGTGAGATAGTGCTCCAGCTAGAAAAAATCAAAGAAGACGCACCTCTTTTTGATATGGATTATCCTACTTTTTTAAAATTTATAGTTATCCACGGTTTACTACATTTGAAAGGATTCGAACATGGTAGTACAATGGATAAAGAAGAAAAAAAATATCTAAAAATATTTTCTTAAATCTTCTTTTTTATAATGGCAAAAAAAATCTCAGTCGGCATAGATATAGGTACACACACTACTCGTGTCACAGTACTAGAATACACAAACCAAGAAGAATATCCATCGATACTGGGTAGTGGATCTTCTGCAACTGCAGGAGTCAGACTAGGATACATAACAAACATAAAACAAGCTTCTGATAGTATCCGTCGTGCTGTTCGCAATGCAGAGAAAAATTGCGGTGATATAAAAATCAAAAAAGCCTATGTATCCATAGGTGGCATTAGCCTATTATCTGTAGCATCTATAGGTAGCACGATCATTAGTAAAGCTGACGGCGAGATTACAACTCTGGATGTTTCAAAAGCATTAGCCAATAGTGAGGAAAACCTAGAAATACCAAATCGCAAGATAATACAGAGCTACCCAATAGCATACAAATTAGACGGAAAAGAAATACACGGGCACCCCGAGGGTATGCGTGGTATAAAGCTAGAAGTCAAAGCTGTATATGTGACATGTCTAAAACAAAATATAGAGGATCTAGTCACAGCTTTTGCTGAAGTAAACATCGAGATTATCGATATCATACCGTCCCAAACTGCAACAGGAATAGCTGTACTATCCGAGAAGCAAAAAATGGCAGGTAGTGCATTGATAGATATCGGAGCCGAGACAGTATCACTCTCTGTATTTGAAAACAATATGCCGATATCTCTCATTGTATTCCCAATCGGTGGTATGGATATTACAAAAGATATTGCTCTTGGTTTTCGTATAGATCTGGAAGAAGCAGAGAATGTAAAGATCGGCAGTCTACTAGGAAACTTTCCCAAGAAGAAAGTAGATGAGATTATAGAAGCTCGACTCGGTGATGTATTTGAACTTGTAGAGAATCATCTAAAGAGAATAAAAAAGAATGGGTTACTACCCGCTGGTGTTACTATTATCGGAGGCGGATCGTATATCCAGAGAATAGACGAGCTGGCTAAAAGAGACCTCAGATTGCCCGCTCGCATCGGTCCTATCGACATATCTGTGAATTCAAAATACAAAGTCAAGGATGCATCATGGTATACATCCCTAGGACTAGCACTCTACTCTAAAAATAATATTTCAAGTGACGAAATAAACCCACTTCGAGGAAATATAAAACAAGTAAAAGGATTTTTTAAATCAATTTTATCTCAACTTTTACCATAAAAAAGCAAGCTGTCAAAAGTTTGCTTTTTATGCTAACCCTGCTACTATAGTAGGTACTAGTAGTGTATTCCGGTGTCCAGGAACACATACAGAAATTCATACATTATAAACATTATTTTATATTTAAAATGGCTAAAATAAATCCAGACGTAGAATCATTTGCTCGTATCAAGGTCATCGGAGTCGGTGGTTCAGGTAAAAATGCACTCAATCACATGATAAATTCAAAAGTGAAAGGTGTAGAATTTATCGTGATGAACACAGATACCCAAGACCTACACAATTCTCTCGCAGAAAAGAAAGTTCACCTTGGAAAAAATCTTACAAAAGGTCTAGGTGCAGGTATGAACCCAGAAGTGGGTCGCCGCGCAGCAGAAGAGACAAAAGCTGAGATTCAAGATGTGATCAAAGGTGCAGATATGGTATTTATCGCTGGTGGTATGGGTGGAGGCACTGGTACAGGTGCTGCACCGATTGTAGCTCAAGCTGCAAAAGAACAAGGAATACTAACTGTGGCTGTAGTCACGAAGCCATTTTCATTTGAAGGAAACCAGAGAATGAAATTAGCAGAAATGGGTCTTGCTGAACTTGAAAAAGAAGTAGACGCAATTCTAGTAATCCCAAATGACAGACTCCTAGTTATATCTGGTAAGGACGTAGGATTCAGACAAGCCTTTGCAATGTGTGATGAAGTACTAAAACAAGCAGTAGAGGGCATCTCAGAGCTCATTACGACCCCTGGTACTATCAATGTGGACTTTGCTGATATCAAAGCTGTGATGTCTGATGCTGGATCAGCA
>JBEBAY010000062.1:0-2917 GCA_041158645.1 Candidatus Parcubacteria bacterium
AAACTCTATAATAATGGCAAAGATGAAGATACTCACGAAAGGTAAACATCTCTGGACAAGAACAATCGGATCAACAGTGGTAGGAGAATTCATAGATAGCACTCTTTTTATACTGATCGCTTTTGCTGGAGTACTACCCTCTTCTTTGCTTTTGACATTAATCGCATCAAACTACATATTCAAGACAATGATAGAAATACTATTCACACCTATCACATATAGAATAGTAAGGTTTCTAAAGAAAAATGAAGGTGCAGATGTATACGACACAGAAACAAAGTTGAATCCTTTTGCTTAAAATAAAAAATCTTACAGGTCTGACCTGTAAGATTTTTTATTTTATTTTTCTTCTAGTTTTTTATCTACACTCCACAACCCTCCCCCTTCGATAGCCAGTATCGCCAATGCGGAGAATAATGTCACATGGGAGTACACTGCTTCTTTAAAGTAAAAGAATGTCAGAGATATTACTAGGAATGCCACGAATGCCACAGTTCGAGTGTAGAATCCGATCACTATCAATATACCGAGAACAAGCTCTACTAATCCCGCAGACAATACCCACATTGCTGGATCGACAGGAACCAAAGATGTCAGATTGTATTGTGAGACTACAAGATCGGAAAATCCCGGATTTAACAATTTTTCATAAAGAGCTAGATAGATAAATGCAAATCCCAAACCAAGACGCAAAATAAGAGCAAGGTACTTTCTGGGAATTTTAATAAACTTAAACATTGAGATCCCAAAAATATCATCTATTCCCGGACGAGCACTATGAAATACCAGGAATGATACAGCCAAAACAAGGAAATCCATATTCCCTATCAAGTACGCATTTGTCAAAATTCCGTACAAGAAAATAAAAATAGCGACGATCGTAGTAGGTACCAAAAGGAATCCAGCAAGAAAGAAGAAACCTAATACAGTTTGTACTAGAGAAAATACTTGAGCGTCCGTATATGTAGGAGAAATCAATACACCAGAGACTCCAGCTCCCAGGAGTGATATACCCAGAGCGAGTCGGATTATCCACGGAATCAATTCATGATAAGAAGATAGCTTGTTTTTTATTTTAATAAAGAAGCTACTGATAGATTTATTATTATTACAAAAAATAGCCAGGACTAATACTAACAGCGCAGTCACCACCATTAGAATCCAATTAGTAGGATTAGACAGGGCGTGCCCTAGATATTCGGGGTTTTTACCTGCTACGTTCAGCATCTCGTCTTTATTTATCACATAAGAAACATGGGCACTTGATAATATTGGGGAAAATCCTACAAAAAACATAAATAAATAATTAAGATATTTCATATACGCATTATACCACGCAAATCTTTTAGTTGAATAAAACAAAAATGATGATATTATAAAATATAGATACAAAATTATTATTAATAAATGTAATTATGAAAAAATCAACAAAATATTTCTTATCCGGAACTCTTATTATAAATATACTCTTCCCTATCTCTTCTTTTGCAGAAACAGCATCTCCAGTAGTAGCTATTCCAGCGCAAAGTAAATTCTGCTCAAAGTTTAATGAGATAAGTTCAAAACTGCAATCTCAAATAAGTGAAGTCGAAACAAAGAAAAAAGAAAGTGAGATAAAAAATGAAACAAAAATTGCAGAAAAGGAATCCGCAGTAGATGCAAAAAAAGCTGAAGGAAGGATATCTGCTGATGACAAGAGGATAAAAAATTTCGACAAAACAAACACAAAAGCAAAAACAGATAAACAAAAAGCCGCTGTAGTAGTATACAAAAAAGCTATGACGGATGCAGTTACTGCTAGGAGGACTGCAGTTGATACTGCAGTAAAATCATACAGAGACAGCGTATCTGGACTAATGAGTACAAAAAATACAGAGATAGATTCTGCGATCGCTACATTCAAAACAGCTGTTGCAAAAGCTACTGACAAGGCAAACACAGATTGTGCAAATAATATACCGAACAAAATCGTCAGCACAGAATTCAATAATGCTATAAAAGATGCTAAAACAGCCCTATCTACTAGCAAAAAGTCTTTTTCAAAAACAGCTGAAGTAAAAGCACTAAAATTAATCAGAGATACAGCATTTAAAGAAGCAGAGACAGTATTCAAGAGTGCCACAGACAAAGCTCGAGCAGAACTACTAATAGCAATAAAATAATAAACCCTTAAAAATCCATTCTGCTAAAATAGAATGGATTTTTATTTTTTACACTGATATAATTAAAATATGGATGATAAAAAAATACAAACCTTGTCTTGGATCTCACCTGAGTATATACAAAAGGAAAGGTCTATCGACTGGTTTTGGACTATTGGGCTAATCTCGATACTAGGAGCAGCCGTTGCTATATATTTTGGAAACTACATGTTTGCCATCTTGATATTACTATCTGGTGGTATGTTATTTCTATTGTCCATACACACACCCAGAGATGTATCATACGAGATATCCGATGAAGGATTAAAAATCGGAGACAAAGCATACAAAATAAATGAATTAAAATTTTTTGATTTTCAAAAAGACAAAGAATCTACAAGACTATTGATACAGACAAATGGTAAATTTATGCCTCTATTGATGATAATAATAGACCCCTATATGAAAGAGTCCATATCAAAAGAGCTATCAAAGGTTATAGAAAAAAAAGAGATAGAAGAATCATTCTCTCTGAAGGTCATGGATATGCTAGGATTTTAAAAAACACCCATTAGGGTGTTTTTTATTTCTATTGTGATTCCGGCAGGAATCGAACCTGCATCACAACTTCCGCAAAGTTGTGTCCTATCCATTGAACGACGGAACCAATAAACCTTTATTTTATACACTAAAAAAAGGTTTTTAGCAAGCCTTACTTTCCTTCTGCCCAATTTGTAAGTTCTTCATAAGACACTTCCCCACACAGAGTCTTGCCG
>JBEBAY010000063.1:0-3396 GCA_041158645.1 Candidatus Parcubacteria bacterium
TTAATTCCTATTTTATTCATATATTTGACAGTATACTAATAAAATACATATTTAAAAAGCCCCCAAATTTGAGGGCTTTTTAAATTATTTTATCTTTACTGAATCAGGATGCTTTGCGCTCCATGCATATAGTGCGATAGCAGTAGAGACTGCAGCATTCATAGATTCACATTGGGGATGCATAGGAATGCGGAGCATGATATCACATAATTCGCGAGTCTTCTCCCTGATACCACGAGCTTCATTGCCTATGATAAACGCTGTTGGAGTATCAAAATTCTCATCGTTGATCGACTGTTTTGACTCTCCATCTAGTCCGTAAATCCAGAAACCTTTTTCTTTTAAATCACGAATCACGTTGTTTATATTTCCAATCTGAACCACTGGCACACGAAATACCATCCCAGCAGATACCTTGACTACCGATCCAGTTATAGGAGCCTGATTGTGCTCTGGGATAAGAACACCGGCTACGCCCATCGCAGCTGCAGTACGGATAATAGAACCCACATTCTGAGGGTCTTCTAATTCACCCAATATAACAATAGAAGTATTCGGAGTGACGACTAGTTCGTTCATAAACTTTTCATATGGTCGAATGATCTTGTCCAAAGACAATAAACCAATCACACCTTGGTGCTTACTATCACTACTCACATCTCCTACCCCTTCGCCTTTCCCTAGTTGAGATATAGTGATGCCTGCTTTTTTAATAAGATACACTAGCTCTTTATCGTCTTCACGAGCTAAAAATACTTTTTTTACAGATTGGGGGCTATTTGTCAGTGCCTCTACCAATGCGTGCTTGCCATATATATAGATTCTTTCTTGCTTTGCCATATATGACACTATAATACAGAAACACGAAAAAGGCGAATATATGCAAATCGAAAATATTGTCAGTAGTGATATAATACAAAAATGACAAAAAAAGCACATGGTTCGACTTCGGTACTCACAGCACTAGCCGGAAATACGATAGTAGCGATTATAAAGACGATAGTGGCAGTAACCACTGGATCAGCCAGTATGTTTGCCGAGAGCGTACACAGTATCGCAGATACACTCAATCAATCACTATTGTTTATAGGATTGAAAAGATCTCAAAAACCAGCAGACCATATTCGAGGATATGGATATGGTATTGAAAGATTTTTCTGGTCACTGATATCTGCTTGTGGAATATTGTTCATAGGTGCGGGGGTAACTATATACCACTCCATCGATTCACTGATGGGCCACGGAGATACTTCCCCTTTTAATTACATTAGCATTGTTGTTTTAGTAATAGCTTTTGTTATCGAAGGGTTTACATTGATTGTAGCTATCAGAGAATTACAAGGAGGCAGGAAATTATCTAAAAAAATATTCGACAATGCAGATCCCGTGACGCTAGCTGTAGTATATGAAGACGGTGCAGCTGTCCTCGGTGTATTGATCGCATTGGCATCACAATTCATGCTGTATCTAACGGGTAACCACGTTTATGACGGCATAGGTGGAATAATAGTTGGATTGATTTTGGGTATTCTGGCTGTCGTACTAATTATGAAAAACTATCAGTACATCATCGGTAAGCCCCTAGAGGCAGGAGTCCAAGAAGAAATCATCGAATTCCTCCAACTGGATCCATGCATAGAAAATATTACAGATTTTAAATCTGTAGCAGTAGATACAAATAAATACAGAATATATGCGACAGTGGAATGGAATGGTTCACCACTATACGAAGAGATATATGGATCGGGAGATTTAAAAGCAGAGTTTGAAAATATCAAAGATGATTTTCGAGAATTTACCAAACTAATGTTCCGCACAACTGATCGTATCCCCCGTCTTGTCGGTAATCACATAGATGAGATAGAGAAAAGTATACGAGAAAAATTTCCAGAAATTCTGTATGTAGACATAGAGATAAATTAATAAAAAATCCTCACTCTATAGTGAGGATTTTTTATTTAGTTAATTCCTTATTTATACTTTTTGTATAAATTCTTAATAACCATACGAACCAAGACAAAAGAAATGGAAGCCACTATTGCAATTAATAATATAGAAATAGTATTATCACCAAAAAATTCTTCTAAAAATTTACCTGCGAATACCCCCACTGCTGCCCACAAAACAGAACCGATAAAACTATAAAGAATATACCTGCGAGCTTTAACTCCCCTAACTGCAGCAAAGATTGAAGGAGTAGAACGAATCACGGGGATAAGCTTTCCAAAAATAGAAATCAACATTAAATGTCTATCAAAGAAATCCCATGATTTCTGGTGCTTTTCATTATCAACTAAATTACGCACCCATTTCAAGTGTTTGAATTTTTTACCAATAAAAAAACCAGTCATATCACCTATAAAGCTACTCATACCGATGACTACTACCGTTAACAGTGGAGTCAGCAAACCTTTTTCAACCAGAGTACCTGCTAGTATTGCGATAGTCCCCCCAGGCAATATAGACCCAACAATAGGTAAACCTTCAGCAAAAGAAAACAAGGAAATGACAAAAAGCTGAATAGAAGCTGGGATAGAAGAGATTGAACTTATAATTATTTCAGAAATAGAATTCATGAAAAAATTATAACATGTCGATAAAAATTAGATGATTGACAAAAAACTCATAAATTGTATTTCCACAGAACTGTTCTAGTAAAATTTTAATTAGTTTTATAATTTCATTATAAAAAAATACTAAAATTTTTACCTATTGAGAACAAAAACTTTTAATGATACAATGCAAATACCTTGAGAGCTATTGAGTGATAGGGTGGCACGTCTTTGATATTTAAAAATATTAAAGCACCCAGGAACTAGGACATAGCACTAATTATAACCGGTCATTATTATTGATTGGTTTTTTTAATATTTATATATGAATACAAAATATCACACAAAAAAAATTGAGGAGGTACTTGTTGAACTTAATATATCAACTAAACAAGGATTATCAACAGAAGAAGCACTAAAACGTATAGATATATACGGACCAAACTCTATTCCTGAGGCAAAACAAAAGCCATGGTATGTAAAATTCCTTTCTCACTTTAATGATTTTCTAATGATAATTCTTATTGTGGCTTCGGTCTTCTCTTTAATAATCGGAGAGACAAAGGACGGTATCGTGATCGCAATTATAGTTTTAGCAAATGCATGTATGGGCTACCTGCAAGAGTTTAAGGCAGATAATGCAGTGCGAGCTTTAAAGAAGATGTCGGGATCCTCGGCGAAAGTCGTCCGTGATGGGATACCGAGTATTATCGATGCAGAAAACCTAGTCCCAGGAGATATTATTATTCTTGAAAATGGAGATAAAGTTCCAGCTGATGCTCGACTGATCGAAACTGTACATCTAAAAATTTCAGAATCATCACTCACAGGAGAGTCAAAGCCT
>JBEBAY010000064.1:0-3010 GCA_041158645.1 Candidatus Parcubacteria bacterium
GTAGTCTTTTTGACTGCTATAGCAGAAGCTTCTCTACCTTTCTGTATAAAATAAAATGTAGCCCAGACAGAAGATACGATCAATGCTATTCCTCCAATCACATAAAAAATATTAAAAGAAAAATTACTCTTATTTTCTTCTACATATTTTTCTTTATCTTTTCTTTCTTTTTCTGCTAGGGCGATTTTAATAACCGTCGCTTCTTGTTCGCGTACTGCATCTGCCATATCGGATGAATATGTGTGGATGTTTTGTATTTTTGTTTGGTTATTTTTTTCGTCCATAGTTTTATTTCAGATATTATTTTGCCTCTGTTGGAGTGGCTACTTTTGGTTTGAAGAAATCTTTGTTTGCTTCTTTGATAGAAAGATTGAGTCTTCCTTTTTCATCTACCTTGATTATCTTCACTGGAACAATGTCTCCTTCTTTAAGCATATCAGAAACTTTCTCTACACGGAATGGTGCGATCTCTGAGATGTGTACTAGTCCCTCTGTGCCAGATGCGATAGATACGAATGCTCCGAATTCTATAAGCTTCACCACTGTACCAGTAGCTTCTTCGCCTACCTTGTACTCATGTGTCATATCTGCAATTATTTTTTGTGCTTTTTCTGCAGCACCATTTTTACCTGTGACAAATACTGTACCATCCTCCTCTATCGTAATCTCGGCTCCAGTCTTCTCGCGAATCATATTTACATTTTTTCCACCTGGTCCGATCACCATACCGATCTGATCCTTATTTATTTTTACTGTCAAAATCTTTGGTGCATTTGCAGAGATGTCTGTGCGATGAGTAGAGATTTCTTTTGTGATTGATTCTAGTATGTGTAGTCGAGCAGCTTTTGCACGAGCGAGTGCATCCTTCAAAATAAATACTGGGATGCCTCCTACTTTGATATCGAGCTGGATAGCTGTGATACCATTCACAGTTCCTCCTACCTTGAAGTCCATATCTCCATAGTGATCCTCTGGTCCTTGGATGTCAGATATGAGAGCGTACTTTGTATTGTCTTTTTCGTCGATCATCACACCGATTGAAATTCCTGCTACAGGAGTTTTTATTGGCACTCCCCCATCCATCAATGCAATTGTGGATGCACAGATACTTGCTTGTGAAGTTGATCCATTTGAAGCTGTAGATTCAGATACGACACGAATAGTGTAAGGGAAAATTTCTTTTGTAGGCAGAACAGGGATGAGTGCTTTTTCTGCTAGGAATCCATGACCCATCTCTCGGCGGTTGATACCACCTACGCGACCTGTCTCACCTGCAGAGTATGGAGGGAAATTGTAGTGATGCATAAATCTTTTCTTTGCAGAAAATTCTATACCATCGATTGTGAACATACTCTCGGGTCCGGCTAGTGTGAGCACTGACAATACATGAGTCTCGCCTCGGTAGAATATTCCAGATCCGTGGAGTACTTCTGATATGCCTCCTGCCTTTGCATACAGTGCACGCACCTCGTCGAGCTTTCTTAAATCTGGGCGCTTTGATTCTAGGAGTGCTGCATCATGAATTATCTTGTTTATGTATTCTTCGATATAGTCTTCGGCTACGAATTTTGTCTCGGGCATATCAGCGTATTTCTCGTCTACTATTCCCTTCCAGATGTGCCATGCATCATCTAGAACTTTTTTACTATTTGGTCCAAATGCACCTTCGGCTAGTATCGGCTTGATTGTAGTTGCAAAAAGATCTGAGAGTTCTGATGGAGTCTCCGGCTTTGGGAAAACCATTTTTGTTTTACCGAATTCTGCTACGAGCATCTTTTGGAAATTCTCCCACTTTTCTATCTCTGCTACTGCACGATCAAAACCTTCGCCTATTACGTCTTCAGATAACTCGAATGCCATAGCCTCGATCATTGCGATATTTTTGTCCTTACCACAGACCATCAGGTCGAGTGTATATACTGGCTCGTCTGCCTGAGGGATATAATTGTTGATTGCTATTGTTGGAGATTCCTTTGTCATAGACATATGCACTGCACCGATTGGTCCGTGCCATGGGATGTCTGATGTGCATAGGGCGATAGATGCAGCATTGATTCCCAGTGTCTTTGGGTCTGCCTTGCCTACTGCGATCACAGTCACTATCACTTGGACTGCATTTTTGATGTGGTGCTCAAAGAGAGGGCGAATTGTACGGTCGATCACACGAGCAGCGAGTATTGCCTGCTCACTAGGGCGGCCCTCACGACGAGTGAATTGAGATCCTAGGATTTTACCCGCAGCGTAGAACTTTTCAAGGTATTCCACTGTCAGATTAAAGAATCCTGGATTAGACTTGCCATCACGACTGATCACGGCTGTGGCCATGACTACTGTACCCTCGCACTTTAGCATCACAGAGCCATTTGCCTGGTTTGCTAAATCACTAAAAACCGCGACAACTTGCTTGCCGCCTATTTCTACACTGTATTCTTTACTTTGCATACTATATAAAGCTTTTCTCCAGACTCTAGCTTTGAAATGGCCACTTTGCCCTTCAACTCTAATTGTCCAAAGAAAAGCTGATTAACATACTAATATATCTATATTAGCAGAAAACAGCCCTTTTTTAAAGGAATAAAAATAACCATACTTTTGGTATGGTCATTTTTTAGTTAAGACTTTCCATACTGTTTTCCATCTCAGTTTCCTGTCGAGAGGTCCACGAATGTATAGATAATATCCATAGTTCTTGATAAATTTGTAGATGATAATTATTATGACTATAATTATCATCCATTTAATAAAAGTGATCATAATTATAGTGTTTTTTTGATTGTAGGTTACTATCTCGATTATGTCAATTAAAGCTGTTTTTTGAAATAGTCTACCCAGCGGATGTCACTAGGGTCTTTTTTGTTTGCTATACCTAGAAGATAAGCAAAATACATAGAGTCTAGTATGAGGATCAATACTTCAGATAGATGACTGCCCCCTCTTGCTTCTACTGTACTTGATTTTATCTTTTGTTTTTTAAGTACATCTTTTGTGACGCCGATTCTCTTTTGTATTT
>JBEBAY010000065.1:0-2723 GCA_041158645.1 Candidatus Parcubacteria bacterium
AAAAGAAGCCCATGAATTTTGGTTAAAAAATCCAGTAAAATCAATGTACGGTAATAGTCTAAATGTAGATGTATCTGGTGAATATATTTTTGAATCAAAAAATACTCGGGATTCATATATGGTCACCAGCGCTGAAGATTCTAGGTTTATTCAATTAATTTCCGTAGAAAAAACAAAAGATGCCTATGATTATACTTGCTGGGGTGGAAATTCGGAACTTGTTTATGAAACTTTGATTGCTGGGCATGGATCTTCAAATATAAAATTTTCTGTGGGCTCGTATCCGGATTGTCTAAATAATGAATATTGTTACTACGCTTCTTCTTGTAAGAATGTTTTTGGTTGTGCAAATTTAAAGAGAAAGTCATATTGTATTTTAAATAAGCAGTATTCGAAAGAGGATTTTGAAATCTTAAAAAATAAAATAATAGAAGATATGAAGAATAATCCATACGTAGACTCTAAAGGCAGGGTTTATGGATATGGTGAATTTTTACCGTTCGAGGCTTCTTCTTTTGGCTATAATGAGACATTTGCAAATGCGTATTATCCAAAAACAAAAGATAAGGCTATCGAGGCTGGATACAAGTGGGTAGAGGTACCACCAAATGAGTATGTGCATAATATTGAATCAAAAGATCTACCAGATAAGATGGCGGATAGAAATACTATTTTAAATTATGTTGTAAAATGTGATTGTGGAAAATGCTTTAAAATTGTAGATGGGGAAATCGATATAATTGAAAAATTAAGTTTATCATTACCTAGAAAATGCTCAGAATGTAGGAGGGCTGAAAGATTCTCTCGCACTCTTCCTCCAGTAGCTTTTGACCGAAATTGTGCAAAATGTGGAATAGATATCAAGACATCCTACGCCTCAAACAGACCAGAAATAGTGTATTGTGAAAAATGCTATCAGAATGAAGTTATCTAAAAATCTTTTTTCTGTATATTCCTAGGATTATAGATCCATTCATCAATACAAAATAAATAGGGAATGCAATATTTAAATAAGAAAAATCTTTTATGATCAGGAATGTGATTATCTGATTTATTATTCCCATAGAGTATGGTCCATGGCTCTCTGTGTCGCTGTGGGTCCAAGATTTCCTAAGAGTTGGTATTCCTGCGACGAGATCTGCGATGACGGCAAATGAAAGCGATAAAATACTATTTTTTGTAGTTACCCACAATAGCATAGCAATCACTGAAAATGCTCCACATAGGATGTCGAATTTTGTAATTTTCCAGTAAGCATTATTTTTTATAAATGATGCTATGACTACGAGTAGTGGGCTGAACCCCGCGATGAATGTAGAGAATAGCAAGGGCAGGGGAATTCCACTTTTGTAATTTATATATACACCTACGAGTGGTGCTATGGACCATAATATCCATGTGACTATGTTTGGTCGAGTTTTACCCTTGATGATTTCTCTTATATAGGATACAGCTCCTACGAGCCCGAGAACAATAGTGATATACGATATGTAATATGGGAGCATTTCTTGATTGTATCATTTTTAGCTATAATAGCCTTATGACTGAAGTAATTAATTTTTTTACCGAATATAAGCAGGTATCTATCATCGCTCATGTATTTTTTGTGATTTTGGGTATGGGATCAGCTCTAGTTTCTGACATTCTTTTTAATTTTTACATAAAAGACAAGAAGATAAATCCAACCGAGAATTCCACCCTCGAGGTTCTCTCTGGGGTTATTTGGATTAGTGTGTGGTTCATCATTCTTTCTGGGGGAGCACTCTTCCTTTCTGATATACCTACATATTCTGTATCGGCAAAATTTTTACTCAAGATGACTATTGTGGGATTTATCATTATTAATGGATATCTATTTGCACGGATCACACACGGGGCACTCTCAAAATTAAACTTCTCAGATTTGAATTCTCATCATAAATATGTTCGTATCCGCAGGATGTCTTTTGCTTTCGGAGCTGTCTCTCTTGTGTCTTGGTTGTCTTCTTTTGTTTTGGGTAGCGTATCTAATATCCACGTCTCATTCTGGTCTGGACTAATTATATACGGGGTAATTGTTTCTATTGCTGTATCTGGTAGTCAGGTGGTTGAATTTTTAATTACTCGTAAGAATAAATAATATGAAGCCACAAATTGGAGAATATTATTATCATTTCAAACATAATCCAGGTGATGTATTTGATCATGCGTATGTGATTGATGGTTTTGGTTTTGATGCAGAAAAAGATTGTGAAGTGTTATTCTACAAGCCATTGTATGAAGTAGATATTTTTAAAGGTAGTGATATGACTGTATTTGTCCGATCTATAAATAATTTTACAGAGATGGTAGAAAGAGATGAAAAAAAATTTGAAAGGTTTTCAAAAATTATAGATACAGAAGTCATTATAAGATTAGAGAAAAAGAAAAACGAATTGTATGAAAAATAAAACCTGTTTAAACTGTAAGAATGAATTTACCATAGACTCTGATGATTTTTTGTTTTACGAGATGCTAAAGGTCCCCGAGCCTAATTGGTGCCCGGAGTGTCGTATGGTGCGCCGTCTCTCTTTTAGAAATGAGCGCAATTTGTTTCGCAGAAAAGATGCACATACAGATTTAGATTCTTTTTCAGGATTTCCTCCAGAAGCGAATTTGAATACTTATGAGAATACTTATTGGCATGGTGATGCTTGGGATCCGATAGATTACGGTGTTGATTATGATAAGTCTTTACCATTTTT
>JBEBAY010000066.1:0-4726 GCA_041158645.1 Candidatus Parcubacteria bacterium
AATACTGCCTTTTACTGATAGTCATCATGGGGGAAAGTTCTTTGTGCGAGAAAAAGGCAAGTTCTACTTTACATCATTATTTATGATTGTGCTCCTCGTAGAGGCTACAGATATCATATTCGCCGTGGATTCTATACCAGCTGTATTTAGTATCTCTCAAAATATGTTTGTGGTATTCACATCAAATATATTTGCCATTATGGGATTGCGAGCACTGTTCTTCCTGATTGAAAATATTTTACATAAATTCCACCATCTACAAAAGGGTCTGGCATTCATATTGCTTTTCATCGGGGCTAAGATGCTAGCGGGGATATTCGGAATCCACCTATCATCTATGCTATCACTGGGGGTCATAATGTTTGCCTTGGCATCATCTATCGTACTGTCTGTACTATTTCCAAAGAAAATATAAATCTGATAGTTAAATAATAACAAATAAAAAAAACACACATTTATGTGTGTTTTTTATTTGACTCATTATTTTAATAGTTGTACTCTTAAAGAAAATCACACTTTAATATGAAGCAAATGAAAAACTTAATTTTTATTTTTGTAATTGCTATTTTGCTGATATCTTGCAATAGACCAAAAGCTAATATAGCAACGGGGACACAGATACCTATAACATCAGAGATATTAAAGATGGAGGATAATCTTCCGGAATTAAAAAAAGACAGGGTATTGGTCTATCCAATTTTACATCCTGATTCTACTCTGATTGATGCATATGGGTACAAGATTAAATATTATTTTCCTCAATGGTATATGGTCAGTACTAAAATACGAGCGTTAATCCCAGTGAATGTCCATATTTTGGATGAAGCAGGTGAGGAGACTGACTATCCAACACCATTGCAGCTAGTTAGGGCTTGGGGGTATTCAGGAGTGACTGTGGACACTGTAGATCTTTCTTCTTTTGTGCCTGGATTACATAATTCAGTAATTTTAAATACTGGAGAATATGAAATCACCTTAGCATCAAACAATTGTGCCGAAATAAAAAGAACCCATTAAAATATAATGGGTTCTTTTTTTAAATAGAATATTTAATCTTTTTTCATCATATAATACAGGGCCAGTGGAGCTCCTGCATTTGCTAGTCTCTCTACAAAATCCCAGATAGGTTCTCCAACGATAGGACGTAGTATTGCTGTCCAGAATCCCCAAATTGCCATCCATAATACAAACGGACGTATTGGTTTAACTAAAATTAAAATCGCAAGCACGACATCCATAACACCTACTAGCATTATTAATGTGCCAGCAGTAGCTGCATCTACTCCTAGTAATTGCTGTGCCCAACCCACCCAAGCTGCTTTTTGCTGTAGACCAAACACTCCGTGACCGAGAAATTCTCCAGCCACTGCAATGCGTAGAATCCACATAATTTTTGTTTGATTATTCATTATTATAAATAACTTATTTAATAATACATATATTATACCACCATAAAAAATACAAAGATACAAATACGAGAGAATAATTCTGTGTTTGACACATCTATTATTTTATGATATGATATGAAAAATTTAAAAAAATGAAAAAAACAACGATTACAGGTTCTCACCTGCTACAAATGATTGGAGTTAAAAAATTTGAAGAGATAACTGGAGAGCATTTATCTATTATCATTTTGAAAAAAGCAGTTATTTCTTCTAGAAATGATTGTTTTGAAGTGAAGGAAATTGTTTTTCTTCCAAGAAAAAAACAAATTATATTCAAGGGTCAAACTTTGCAGTATTTATTTAGTTTTGATGGTGTTACTTTAATTCCAGCAATGATGGTAACAATTGATCAAAAAGTATCCATGGGTATTTATTAAATTTAATAAAGTAGAAAGCCGAATGCGAAAGTATTCGGCTTTTTTTGTGGTATAGTAGATATATGAAAAAGATACTTATATTTGTGTCCGCAATAATTTTACTAGTTGTCATAGCTGGTATTTATAAATTTAATTTTACAGATAGTGATATTATCGTGCCCTCAGATACGATAGACAATACAGAGAATATTCAGTCTATTGAAAAGAAAAAAACTACGCCAGCACAAAAAGACAGCTTACCACCACTCGTAGTAAAAGATTTTGAAGGAGAAGCCAATCCAGATATGATGAAGCTGGATATGAAGCAATGGAATTGGATCAAGACAGTGTACAGTGATGATAAAATAGTTACACCAGTAAAAGAAAATGTATTTACATTAACTTTTAAAAAGGATAATACTTTTTCTGCGACGACAGACTGTAACGGAGTAGGAGGGGGGTATACATTAAAAGACAAAAATATCACCTTTGATAAAATGATGTCCACTCTTATGTACTGTGAAGGTTCCCAAGAATCTGAATTCACAAAGATGCTGACCGAGACACAGAGCTATATGTTCACATCAAAAGGGGAGCTGGTACTAATACTCAAATATGATAGTGGATCTGTAATCTTTAGATAAAATATAGAAAAAACCGCACAAAAGTGCGGTTTTTTCTATATTGACAATTTATCATAAAATATGTTATAATATAATTAATAGGGTGTGACTTTAGCATGTCGCTAATACACGATCCGAAAACCAATGACCGAAGGTTGAAGAGGTCAAAAAATATATTGTACTTTGAAAAAAATTTTCTTTTTACTTGTTATCGGGATGATAGCAAGTACTGCTCGTCCACAAGGTGGACTGACTGCTGTTTCTTACACACCTAATCAAGTTTGGACAACTCCAGACGGGATTGATTTTATCTATGACACTGCCTACTACGGTGGTAACCTCTACAATTTTGCCCAAAAGCATTTTGGCGACGGTGAACGTTGGTATGAATTAATTGCTCTAAATCCTAGTTTGTCTGATACTGGTAGGATACAGAAGAACAAAAGAGGTGATCTGTTTGCAATGCTGTATGTAGGAGAGGTGATCAAGGTTCCATATCATGGGCCTTATCCTGTTAAACAGCCAGCTATCAATCCTGAACCAAAACCAGTTGTTCAGCCTGACCCAAAATCGTTATGGTTATGGTTAGAAAATAATTGGGGATGGGTTTTATTTGGGTTGTTTATGTTTTTTGCACTTGTTCATCATTTCTTTACAGAGTGGTCAAAAGGAAGAGATCCTATTACCTCAGGTATTCCTGTAGTTCCTGGTGGGGTGAATGATGCTGGCGCTGAGGCAAGATTGCGCGAAGTTGCACAAAAGCAATTCAATCAAGATTGGAAATTTGTAAAAGTGGAGTTTGGTATCCTCAGTGGACTGTCAAATGTGGTTTATAAAAATAAGCCATCAGGATTAACTCGTATGCTCAGAGACATTGAAGCATATCAGGGCCTGATCGAATTTACAAATGGTTATAGGAAAACTATTTATTTCTTGCAGAAATGTGGCAATGATGCCAAAGCCGGATCCTATTTAGATGGAGTTGGATTGGTATTTACACCTATGCGTCAGATTCCATTAGCACCTGTAGAGAAGGCTCCTACCATTGATCAAGCACCAATTGTAGAAAAAACTCCTACTATTGAGAAAACTACCGAAGTCAAAGATTCAAAATTTGTAAATGTGACAAGCGAAGAAAGTAAAACCGAAATTATTACTGGAAGTGAGTCCCATCTTCAGACTATGAAGCTTTTGGACATTGCAAAAGACTTAATTGGAAATAACCAAGAAAAGTGGAAGGTTGAAGTATCTATTAAAGACGGTGAAGCAAGACTTATCACTGAATTTAAAAAAGAAACGGGTAAAAAAGAAAGCGGAAATTAAAGACAAAAGAGCCTTTTCTACGGAAAAGGCTCTTTCTATTTGTGTTACTTTTTTAATATTTGCTTTTCGATTTTTTTAAAGTCGTATTTATTTGCAGGGAAGTTTTCTGTGAACATATCCATCATAATATCACCATCATAATATCCAGTCTCTTTTGCATAGTGCATAGCTAGGATCATCTCCTCGGGTACACCCACACAGTCTAGTGGCTTGAATCCTTCGATACCCATTATTCTTTTGAATGTAGATAGTAATCTCTTCTTTTTATATAGATCTGCGCCAAAGATGCTGATTACCTCGTCTCGCGGTAGGAATGCAGAAAAACAAGTGAATAGAAATACGCATTTTGGACATCTATTGCACCAGTATCCATGAGTGCGCAATCGCTGCTCTATGCGGGGTAGCCAAAAATATGTATTACAGCTAGTCACATAGTGTAGATACTGCGGATACTGTACAAACTTTTCTACAATTTGGAGCTCATTGTATTTTCGGAGCATTGATACTGTCGATATACTAGGGGTGATAAAATTATGAATATAATCATTTATCATTTTTTCTGCTACGGAAGATTTGCACCATTGGTGATTCACCTCGAGTCCTAGATAATTCATATTACCAAAATCTGCACTGCTCTCATTTGAAAATACTATAGCATTGTATCCGAGAAGTTCGGACAGTAGTGTAGCGATAAATGTAAAAGTGGATACAGATGGATAAGAATTTGATATTGAAAATATACTCTTTATAAATTCTAATTTCGTATCCATAACTCGAATCACCTCTATGGTATCCGCACCTACCAATTTACCTATACGGGTATGAGCCGGGGTCGGAGCAAAAGCAAAGAAATCAAAAGGAGTGTTTGAAGCCTTTAGTATTTCTGCTGATAGAATTGAATCTTTTCCTGCACCATTTAGCAGGAGTGATCTTTCAGGTAGTTCCATGCTAGACGATTGTGGAGCCTTTTTATTTT
>JBEBAY010000067.1:0-4237 GCA_041158645.1 Candidatus Parcubacteria bacterium
CCTCTGTGTGAGCCATTTGGTACACCTTTACCTTTAACTCTGAGTAATTCACCATGGTTTACGCCGGCTGGGATCTTTATTTCAAGATTGCCATCCAATGTCTCTAGATTATATTCAGTACCTAGCATCGCATCAGTGAGCTTGATATGGATATCTGTCATCAGATTATTCCCATCTCTCCTGTATGTCTTGTGTGGTTTTACATTTAAGCGGATGTATAGGTCTCCAGACGGTGCACCTTTCATAGCCTCGCCGTATCCAGTCATACGGATAGTCTCGCCATTGTGCAATCCAGCTGGTACTGCGACATTGATTGTCTCTTGTTTGTGTAATACACCCTTGCCACTACATTCGCTACATTTTTCGTGTGGAATTTTTCCTGTACCAGTACAAGTATCGCAAGATTTTACGCTCTGGAATGATCCTAGAATAGATCTCTTGATCTCGCGGATCTGACCCTGACCACTACAAGTTTTACATTCGTCCATCTTTGTTCCCACTTTTGCCCCAGTACCTTTACATAGCGAACATGCGGATTGCTTTGAGAGCTTCACAGCCTTGTCAGCACCAAATATAGACTCTTCGAAGCTCATATCTATTTCTGTAGATAAATCCCGTCCACGGCGATTCTGGGCCCCTCTACGGCCACCTCCAAACATATCTCCAAACATTTCACCGAGATCGCCCATATCGAATTCCATACCCCCCTGGCCATTTGCAAAACCCGAAAAGTCAAAGCCTCCAAAGCCTTGGCCACCTCCGAATCCTCCTCCCTGTCCACCACCAAAACCAGCCGGGCCCTCGGATCCAAATCTGTCGTATTGTGCACGTTTTTGATCGTGAGAAAGAGTCTGATAAGCCTCATTCACTTCTTTGAATTTTGTGTCATCTCCCTTGTTCTTGTCTGGATGATATTTATGCGCCATCTTGTGAAAGGCCTTTTTGACCTCGTCCTTTGAGGCGCTCTTATCTATTCCTAGTATATTGTAGTAATCTTTTGACATATGTTTTTCTATTATATAGATAGACACTAAAATCTCCAAAAGTTAATTTTGGAGATTTTAGGTTATTATTTCTGCTCTGGGTTTTCTTTCACTTCTGCATCCTTAATCTCTTCTGGTTGAGCTTCTGGTGTACTAGCTGGAGCGGGTTCTGCGCCGGCTTTTTGCATCTCCTCGCCAATCTTTGACATCTCAGCAGATAACATCTCTGTAGAGCTCTTTATAGCGTCTATATCATTGCCGTCTTTTGCTTTCTTTACAGTCTCGATCACACCTTCTACTCGTGATTTTAGATCACTTGAGATTTTGTCCCCATAATCCTTTAGAGATTTTTCTGCAGTAAAGATCATCATCTCGGCTGTATTTTTCATATCTACAACTTCCTTCTTTTTCTTGTCTTCTTCTGCATGAGTCTCGGCTTCTGCTTGCATCTTTGTGATGTCCTCCTTTGTCAAACCTGAAGAAGCTTCGATACGGATTGATTGCTCTTTTCCTGAAGACTTGTCTTTAGCTTTTACATTCAAGATACCGTTTGCATCCACATCAAATGTGACTTCTACCTGGGGCATACCTCGTGGTGCTGGTGGAATACCTTCTAGGATAAATCGTCCTAGAGATTTGTTATCACTTGCCATTGAGCGCTCCCCCTGAGTGATATGAATTTCCACACTTGTCTGATTGTCTGCTGCAGTTGAAAATGTCTGTGATTTTGAAGATGGGATTGTAGTATTTCTTTCTACTAGTTTTGTAGATACTCCGCCTAGTGTCTCGATGCCGAGAGATAGTGGGATCACATCTAGGAGCAATACATCCTTTACATCTCCTTGTAGGACTCCAGCTTGCACTGCAGCACCTAGGGCTACGACTTCATCTGGGTTGATTGAGCGATTTGGTTCTTTGCCGAATAGAGCTTTTACTGCCTCTACTATTGCTGGCATTCTTGTCTGGCCTCCTACCATGATTATCTCATTGATCTCACTCATATTGAATGGTGAAGCCTCCATAGCACGCTTTGTGATCTCTATTGAGCGTCTTACATACTCATCTGCTAGAGATTCTAGAGTTGCACGAGTCATCTTTTCTACTAGGTGCTCTGGACCTGATGCTCCAGAAGTGATAAATGGAATATTTATTTCTGTTTCAAATGTAGTAGATAGTTCGATCTTTGCTTTCTCTGCAGCTTCGTCTAGGCGCTGTAGTGCAAGAGGATCCTTTGATATATCAATACCAGTCTTTGCTTTAAAACTGTCTGCCAACCATCCGATTATTTTTTGGTCGATATCACGGCCTCCCATATGAGAGTCTCCATCTGTAGATTTCACTTCTATGACATCGTTTGAAACTTCGAGTACTGATACGTCGAATGTACCACCTCCAAAGTCGTAAACAACTATCTTTTCATCTTTCTTTGTATTGAATCCGTATGCGAGAGCTGCAGCAGTAGGCTCGTTTATGATACGCATCACTTCTAGTCCTGCGATCGCACCTGCGTCCTTTGTAGCTTTTCTCTGAGCATCATTGAAATATGCAGGCACTGTGATGATAGCCTGAGTAATTTTCTCTCCCAATTTCATCTCCACATCTGCCTTGATCTTTGTGAGTATCATAGCTGAGATTTCTTCTGGGCGCTTTGCTTCATTTGATAGAGTAACCTCCACACCATTATCTTTACCTTTTGTAGTCTTGAATGATGCAGTCTTGATTGTCTTTTGTATTTCTGGATCGTCGAAATTGTGACCCATAAAACGTTTGATACCATAAACTGTATTTGCTGGATTTGTCACAGCCTGACGCTTTGCTAGTAATCCGACAAGACGGTCGCCATTCTTTGCAACTGCTACGATAGAAGGAGTCGTACGAGCACCCTCAATATTTTCTATTATCTTTGGCTGACCACCTTCGATGATCGCCACTGCACTATTTGTTGTACCCAAGTCTATACCTATGATTTTTGACATAACTTTATATATATTTAACTAATAAATTTGTAATAAATGGAACTAAAACTAAGGAAATAAATATCATAAATCCCATCAGAATTATAAAACCAATTGGAATCGTAAGGGTTCGCAATATCAGCATATTCTTACTATCTCCTTCTTTTCTAAAAATATTAAAAGATGCAAATAAAGATAATATAAAACAAACCAACAAACTACCCAAGATTAGAAATCTTTCAATATTAAAATAACCAAAATAAACAGCTAACCCAGATATAACCAAAGGAATCAAAACAAAAATGATATTAAAAGTTCTATACCATTTACGAAACCATTCCTTCTGATCTAATCCAGACAATTTGATTCCTTGTCTAATTGATACAAAATCATTTACGAAGCTCATTTATTTAGTATATCCTAACTAAATATTTTTGACAAGTATTTAGCGACCGCTAAAACTATGTTGATATTATATTTAGATATGATAGAATGTCAATATGTTAAAGAAAGCTGATTTTTCAAAGAAAATCATTAAAATGCTTAGCCAAAAGCAAGCAATACCTCTAGATGAGATCACTTCCCCTAGGCAAGGTCTAGGGGAAAATAAATACGCAGTTACTAGGTCTCTAAAAGGCCTTAAAGATGCTGGATTTGTAGAGATGGTGTCCGGAGGGCAAGGTTTCTTTGCTCGTCTGACAAAAGAAGGCAAAAAGAAAGCTCATAGTCAAAAACTCGATGGTGATGGTGCCCTAGTGGATACATCTTGGGATGGATATTGGAGAATGGTCATTCTGGATATCCCCGAAGATCGCAAGAGCGAGCGCGAAGCACTCCGCTATCTACTAAAAAAGGCTGGATTTGTCTGTGTAAAAAATTCGGTATGGATCTCGATGCTCCCATTTGAAAATCTATTCACAAATATCAAAAAGGATTTGAATCTAACTACAGAGATGATGGTCATCGTCACAGACCGGATCGACGAAGACACAGAAAAAGAATTTTTAAAATTGATATAAAAACAAAAAAATACCACCTGCTCCAGATTCCTGGGAGGTGGTATTTAGTAGTTCAGTCCATTATTTAATGAACATCCAAGTTTGCACACATTGCACCAAGTTCTAAGCTATAGCCGGTAGTAGTTGAAAAAAGATCGTAAAGCTTTTGCCTTTCGGATTCTTTTTCTTTAGAAACCAGTACTGCCATTCTTGATATTGCTGCATTGCAAATTCGGTCAATTTGAGAAACCTTGCATTCAGTCTCCAAATTTGTTGATACCTCAAAATCATGGAATCCAGC
>JBEBAY010000068.1:0-4520 GCA_041158645.1 Candidatus Parcubacteria bacterium
TAAAATTTTCCTAGATGGTATCGGAGGGTGTATATCCAGTCTTCATCGTCGGGGTCTGTAGTTTCCTTTTGATTCAGGAACCATTCTAGATATCCACGATCGATACGGGCTACATCGGCGACCGTTTTGCCAGAGTGCTTTCCAAAGGAGAACATACTCATCAATGATGGTTTTGAGGATATTTCTATCATTTCTGCATAGGCACCTACATCATCAGTAATCTTTTCTATTTAAATTTTATCTAATAATCATTCAAAAAGTTTTTCTAGGACTAGAACATCTCCGAGTGCATCGTGCGCCTGGGCTTCGATATCTATATCTAGAAAGTATCGTAGGTATTGGAGCTTGTGCTGAGGGATCTTGCCGTCTTTATCTAGTGCTCGTACTACGCGCAGAGTGCAGATGGTATGTGCAGGTACGATACCTTCCTTCTTGATCATACCGATGTCGAATTTTGCATTGTGAGCCACCATGATAGTGTCATCATCCTCGAGCATTGATTTTATATTTTTATAATCACCACTCTCCTTGAATGATGGCTTGTCAGCTACCATCTTGTTTGATATATGAGTCACAGCAGATGCCTCGGGTGGGATCTTCATCCCCGGGTTGTAAAGCTCGCAGAATATCTCGTCGCCAGATTTATATGCCAGCTGACACAGGAGGTCTGTAGCATTTATGCCTGTAGTCTCAGTATCCAAAAATACAATTTTTTTCATGGATATATTTTAACACAGCAAAATGAAAATAGCTTCCCTCAAAGCTACCGAATAATTTTCTGTTGAAAATTTTCTATCCTCGTCGCTCAAGAAAATAATATTCGTAAACTCATTTATTTTCTAAGCTCCTGCGAAAGACGCTTTTCCGGAACTATTTTCGTTTAGCTGTGTTATTTGGTATAATAAACATATGTTACACGAAGAAATAAAAGGGGAAATAAAGAATGCCATGATGGCAAAAGATACTATTAAGTTAAATGTAATGCGTGGTCTAGTGACTGCTTTTATGAATGAGGTAGTTGCAAAAGGCAAGACTCCACAAGATTTTTTATCTGATGAAGAGGCTCTAGCAGTCATCACTCGTACTGCAAAGCAACGCAAAGATGCTATAGAGCAATTCTCTGCTGGTGGACGTGAGGACCTAGCAGACGAGGATCGTGCTCAGCTTGCAGTTCTAGAGAAATATTTGCCTACACTTATGAGTGAATCTGAAGTAGAAAAAATTGCTATTGCTAAAAAAGAAGAAATGGATATCACTGATCCTACAAAGAAGGGAATGCTAATGTCTGCATTGATGAAAGACCTAAAAGGAAAAGCAGATGGTACTGTAGTTAAAAATGTAGTTGATCGTTTGTTTTAAAAATTAATTTTAAAAAATATATTTATGCGAATTATTGCACATTGGATTATCCTATCTGTAGCCGTATGGGCGACGACACAATTTATTGATGGAGTAGTAGTCAGTCCTTTTTGGGTGGCTGCGGTAGTGGGTGCGTGTCTGACACTCTTTAATATGTTCCTACGCCCTGTTATCAATATCCTGACTTTGCCTTTGAATTTCGTGACTCTAGGTATGTTCTCCCTTGTAGTGAATGGTTTGATATTTTGGTATTTGGGTACCATCATCCGAGGTTTTGCTGTTGAAGGTTTCTATGCTGCATTTGCAGGAGCTCTAGTAGTATCAGTTCTAAACTGGCTCATCACAAAGGTCCTACGTACAGATATGTAATATATGTTATCAATCCGATTCATCGAACATTTTGTAGAGTCGCATGCATTTTATGCCTATATTTTTGTATTCCTAGGTGTGATCATCGAGGGGGAGATAGCTGTGATACTAGCTGGTATATTCTCGCACCTTGGATCATTGAATCCATTGATGGCTTTTTCTTATGTCTTGCTGGGGGGAGTTATAAAATCTTTTATCGGATATGGTATTGGAGATTATTTGAATCGACATCATTCCCACAGGCCTATACTAGGGATAATAGAAAAGAAGATTTCATACTTCTTGCCTAGGTTTACAGAGCGACCGTTCTGGTCTATATTTGCTTCGCGATTTTTCATCTTTGGATTGAATTGGTTTACCCTTATTTACTCTGGATATAAGGGCGTGAACAAGAAATTGTATCTAAAAGCTGAGGCTCTATCACTATTGGCATGGTCTGTGATTATGCTGTCTATCGGATATTTCTTTTCTTTTACAGCACTTTCCGTCAGTCATGATTTCAGAAAATTCCTAGGGATTATATTCTTGTGTTTCCTCGGATTTTTCCTATTAGAAAAGTTAATCGCTATGACTATTGAATTTATCGGCAATATGTACGATACTGAAGATAGTAATAATATAAAAAAGTAATGATAAATTTTTTCAAAAATATTTTTAATAAAAAGAAGGTGATAATAGTAGCTCATGATGGAGCTTTTCATGCTGACGATATATTTGCCTGTGCTACCTTGGGACTATCTCTAGATGCTGAGGGTAGAGAGTATCGCATCATACGCACTCGAGAACAAAATAAAATTGATTTTGCTGATTTTGTCGTAGATGTCGGTGGTATATATGATGCAGGGCAGAATAGATTTGATCACCACCAAGAACTTGGAGCAGGAGCTCGTGACAATGATATACCTTATGCTGCATTTGGTCTTGTGTGGAAAACCTATGGAGAAAAAATATCTGGTAGCAAAGAAGTCTCAGACACTATCGAAGAGAGACTAGTCCAGGCTATCGATGCAAATGATAATGGGATAGATCTATTTAGCCTGAGGACTAGTGTGTCTCCATATTTTATTCAGAGTATGTTTTATTCTTTTCGACCTAGCTATACAGAAGAGCAGGACTACGATACTCCATTTTTAAAATTGGTTGATTTAGCAAAAGAAATTTTAATTCGCGAGATAAAGAAATCAGGCGATACGATAAAGGCTCGCGATATGGTAAAGCGTGCATATCTAAATGCAGAAGACAAGAGAATCGTGACACTGGATCAGGCATATCCATGGGGAGAAACTATATCGGAATATCCAAATACTATTTTTGTTGTATATCCAAAAGCTGGTACATGGAGAGTAGAAGGTGTGAGAAAAAACAAAGATTCATTTGAGACAAGAAAACCTATGCCGACAAAATGGGCGGGCAAGAGAGATCTAGAGCTGATAAAAGAGACAGGGGTCAAGGATGCTGTATTCTGCCACAATGGTAGATGGCTCGTAGTAGCAAAGTCTAAAGAGGGGGCACTAGAGCTTGCAAATAAAGCCTTGAATGACTAGCAAAAGTGACAAAAATAAAATATCGTGCTATGATAACAAAGCTATAAATTAACTATCTTATTTATGTTCATAGACGAAATCACAATCAGTGCAAAAGCAGGCCACGGAGGAGACGGGGTTGTTCGTTGGCGTCGCGAAAAATATATAGCTATGGGAGGTCCAAACGGTGGTGATGGTGGACGTGGTGCTGATGTATATGCTATTGCTGTTGCGGATATTCACCTGCTCGCTAAATATAAAAATAAAAGAAAATTCGAAGCAGAAAATGGTGCTCCTGGTGAAGGTGGCAGTCGTCATGGAAGTAGTGGCGAGGCTCTATATATAGAATTCCCAGTAGGATCTGTGATCACAAATATCGAGAGTGGTGCATCTGTATCACTTGATGTTGTCGGCCAAAAGGAGCTCCTGCTAAAAGGTGGTCCTGGTGGTTTTGGTAATGAGCAATTCAAGAGTAGTATCAATGTCACTCCGACTACAGCCACAAAAGGCAAGCCCGGAGAAGAGGGGAATTTCCACATAGCTCTGGAACTCTTTGCTGATATCGGACTAGTAGGTCTACCAAATGCTGGCAAGTCATCACTACTAAATGCTATGACAAATGCAAAAGCAAAGATTGGTGCATATCAGTTTACGACTCTTGATCCGAACCTTGGAGATTTTTATGGGCATATCATCGCGGACATTCCGGGTCTTATCGAGGGTGCATCAGAGGGCAAGGGTCTGGGTGTAAAATTCCTAAAGCATATAAAGCGTACAAAGATGCTAGCTCATCTAGTATCTTTCGAGAATGAAGATATGATGAAGACATACGAGACTATCCGAAACGAATTGTCTTCATATGACGAAGAGCTTGTAAATAAAGACGAGGTTATCATCCTCACTAAAACAGATTTGATAGAAGATAAAAAGTCGATAGAGAAGACAAAGAAACAATTCGAGAAACTCGGCAAGCCAGTATTTATCATGTCTCTATATGATGACAATGAGATAAAAGAAGTCAGCGATGAATTGGTAAAGATACTAGATAAAAAGAGGCATTTACAAAATTAAATTTTTCTGCAATAATGACAAAGTTAAATATTTTTTTAACTTTTAACGCCTTGTTAGCTCAGCTGGTAGAGCAGCTCCCTCTTAAGGAGATGGTCGGGGGTTCGATTCCCTCACGAGGCACAAAATAAGAAAAACACCCTTTCGGGTGTTTTTCTTATTTAAAAGGAGTATAATTAGGATATGAAAAATTTTTTTGAG
>JBEBAY010000069.1:0-7593 GCA_041158645.1 Candidatus Parcubacteria bacterium
ATTTGTAGGTATTATATCATTTTATAAACGTTTTGTCAAGCAAAAAGACCTTTTAAATAAAAGGTCTTTTTGCGAAATGGTGGAACTGCTGGGAGTTGAACCCAGGTGCAAAAGAAGATCATACAGGAATCTACGCGTGTAGCAGATTCATTGGATTTAAATGTATATGCTAGAGAACCAGCAAAACACATATACACCGAGCTTTTAATTGTCGAAGATATAGGCAAGCTGTCTATATCTCGTAACCCGATTGATTATGCCCGCCCTATGTATCGGATGTCGATAGGGAGGACACCTCACCGGCTTAAATAATTAAGCGAATGAGAAAGCAAAATTTCCAGCGTATGGAGATTTTACTGAAGCGACTTTGTTTGCACTTAGTCTTTTCCAAGAAGTTTTAAGAGGTTCCTGAGTACTCTACGCGCACATGTATGACGATTCCTCTTGTCGAAGCCCGTCAGTCCCCTAAAACATTTTGAGCACAAAATGTTCGGGCGACCATTTTTAGTAAAAAATGGTTTAGCCATAATAATTATATATTATGACCTATTTTATTTATATATTCATTAAGTATTTTTTTCTTAAATCTTGCTGACCATAATGTTTTTAAAAATCTTTCCCTGTTGAATGCTTCACTTTTAACTTCATATTTTTCTAAGTAAATTATTTCTAGGGGCCTACGATTTTTTGTTGCCGGTACTTTTCCTTGATTATGCTCTTTTAATCTATGCTCATAATCATGAGTACATCCAACATATAATTTATGGTCTTTTTTACTAAAAAGAATATAAACAAAATAGGGCATAATATTATTCTTTCAATGAACGTCTGATCTCACGATCAGTATCTCTCTTTTTTATACTCTCGCGCTTGTCGTGAAGTTTTTTACCCTTTGCTATTCCCAGCTCGAGCTTGATCGTACGCCCCTTACTATATAGTGATAGGGGAATCAGAGTCAAACCTTTTGATTTATCTGCATCACCCAATTCTTTTATTTCTTTTTTATTCAATAAAAGTTTTCTGTTTCGATCAGGTGAATAATCCAGGGGTGTATTCTTTGCCTGATATGGCGTGACATGCATACCCATCAGGTATACCTCTCCTCCACGGACAATACAAAATGCCCCTGCGAGATTGACCATCCCTGCTCGTATAGATTTTACTTCAAAGCCCAGGAGTTCTACTCCTGCTTCGAATTTCTCTATCACCTCATAATTGAAGTGTGCTTTTCTATTGTCTATAAATGTGACCATATTGTATATATTAGCACAAAAAATGAGTCAATCTCGCTATTCGCTCGATTGACTCTTTTCACTACTTTTTTTTACTGGCTTCATAAAATGCCAATACAATAAGTAGTAGCATGATCCCACCTAGTGTCCAGCATGCATCTTCTCCGTAATTTTCACGGAAAAAATCAATTTGGGCTTGTGTTGTGTTTATTACTCCAATCTGAAGTAATGTTGCTACAACAAATACCGCCATTACGAAGCCGGATAATACGAGCACTATGCCCATACCTATCCCAATTTTCTCTGTTTTCATTTATACTTATTATACACCTTTTGTGTTATTTTGTCAAATAGGTATTTATACTATATAATACAAAGACTTATGCATAACAATAAAAAAACAGTTAAAAACAAACAACAATTGCCTAAATTCGGACAACACATCTTTATCGCCCTATTTATCTTTGTAGCTATTACTCTGGCGTATAGCGCCCTTTCAAAACCGAAGGTAGAAGTCAAAAAACTTACAATCGCAGATATCGCTTCTGGTGTAAATGCAGGAACGATTGAAAAGATTGAAGTGTCTGGTAGTGATGTAAATGTCACATTTAAGGACAAGACTGTGGGTGAGACAAAGAAAGAATTGGAGAATTCTATGTCCGAGACTTTGACTCGTTATGGACTAACGGCAGAAAAATTGGCTACTACTCCAATAGAGATCAAAACAGAGAGCGGTGTCTGGTATTGGGTTATGAATTTATTGCCATTTCTTTTGCCTGTACTGCTAATTGGTTTTTTCCTATGGATGATGACTCGCCAGGCCAAGGGACAGGGGATGCAAGCTTTTACTTTTGGACAATCAAAAGCCAGAATTACAAATCCGGATGATGCAAAAAATAAAGTCACATTCAAGGATGTCGCTGGTGCCAAGGAGGCAAAGCAAGAGCTCGAGGAGATCGTAGACTTTTTAAAGAACCCAAAGAAATTCCTAGATATCGGTGCACAGATTCCAAAGGGGGTACTCCTCACTGGGCATCCAGGTACTGGAAAGACATTGCTTGCTCGTGCTGTAGCAGGGGAGGCAGAGGTGCCATTCTTTCACCTTTCTGGATCTGAATTCGTAGAGATGTTCGTCGGTGTCGGTGCATCACGTGTACGTGATCTATTCAAAATGGCCAAGAAGGCTTCACCATCTATCGTATTTATCGATGAGATAGATGCAGTGGGTCGTGTGCGTGGTACAGGTGTAGGTGGAGGCAATGATGAGCGCGAACAGACACTCAATCAGATTCTTGTAGAGATGGATGGATTCGAGCCGACAGAAAAAGTTATCGTGATGGCTGCTACAAACCGTAGTGATGTCCTCGACCCAGCACTCCTTCGCCCGGGCCGCTTTGATCGAAGGGTTACTCTTGATCTGCCAGACCGTTCTGATCGTGAGGCGATACTGACTATCCATGCCCGCAAGAAACCTTTTGCCGAAGATGTGAATTTGAAGGTAATTGCCGAGCGTACTCCTGGATTCTCTGGAGCAGATCTCTACTCATTGATGAATGAATCTGCAATTCTCGCTGCTCGTGAAGAGCGCAAGACTGTAGCTCAAAATGATTTGATACGTTCTATCGAAAAGGTGATGATGGGTCCAGAGCGCAAGAGTCATCTACTATCAAAAGCAGAAAAAGAAATCACTGCATATCATGAGGCGGGTCATGCACTAGTAGCATCAGTACTGCCATATGCAGATCCAGTACATAAAGTATCAATAGTCTCTCGTGGACGTGCTGGTGGATATACATTGAAGCTCCCACTTGAAGATCGTAAATTACAAAGCAAAAAAGAATTCCTAGATGATATCGCAATGTCACTCGGTGGGTACGTAGCCGAGGAGATGATACTAGGGGATATAACTACTGGTCCTTCAAATGATCTGCAAGTCGCTACCAATCTAGCTCGTGCCATGGTCACACGATGGGGTATGAGCGACAGTATCGGTCCGATCGCGCTCGAGAGTGACGGAGGGAAAACTTTGTTTGGCCGAGGTGTGAATGACAAAGAATATTCTGAAAAGATGAGCGCGGTGATAGATGGCGAGGTCAAGAAGATCATGGATGATTCACTCGAAGTAGCCCGCAAGGTACTAAAAGATAATCGCCATATCCTAGATGCGATTGCAAAAAAGCTAATCGAGGTAGAGACTCTAGAGCAAGATGAATACAACAAGATAATCATCGAGCATGGAGTCACTCCAAAGATGAAGGATCCTGAAATAATTAAAGAATAACAACAAAAATACCAAGGACTCTCCTTGGTATTTTTGTTGTTTACTAATAGCCCTATTTTTGCTAGTATATAGGGGTCAATAGACAGCAGGATCCGTCTATAGCTGTTTTGGCTAGGCTGAAGTAAATATTAGATATAGTTTTATTTTGGTAAATTAAATAACACCCGTCTGTAGCTCAGTTGGTTAGAGCACAGAGCTTATACCTCTGGGGTCCTTGGTTCAAATCCAAGCAGACGGACAATAACAAAAACCTCCCATTGGGAGTTTTTTGTTTGATTTTTCTACTTGCAAAAAAATTGCATTTAGATTATACTCAAAATATTAATATTATTGTATTTTAATTATGAGTATTTTATTTATCCAATTGTTCCTAGCTGGTGTATTGCCTGCATTATTAGTTTTCTTTCTTCCAAAGAATCCATCTTTTTTCCAAAAGGACTGGGTCCGAGGTTTTGCTATTGGGGTATACCTTGCATTGATCGTATTGCTATTACGAGAGTCTCTATCTGATAGTGGACTAATGGGTACTATCACTTGGTATGGAGCTGGATTACTCGGAAGCTTTTTTATCGGACTATTCGTAAAAGAATTCCACCATCACCACTCTGAATCCGAATCAAAGCACATACACAACAAGACAAGTACAATAAGAATTTTTATCTCTGATATATTTCACAATGCAGTCGATGGTATAGCGGTTTCTGCTGGGGGATTTGTAGCTATGTTTGGCATATTGGGTCATCAGACTATTCAGCAATTCGGCCAGCAGGTGCTCCTTGTGGAGAGTGGTGTAAAGCCAATCCGTGCTCTGTATATATCTATCATCATATCTCTTTCCATATTTACCACTTTGTTTATTGGAGGTTTTGGTGATGTAGTAGAGCCAATACTGATCGCAGTATCTGCAGGTATTGTGTCTTGGAAAGTTTTTCAAGATTTATCTCATGTAGTTTTTACAAAGAATTATATTGTAGGATTCCTGCTAGGTGCACTATTATTGACTATGTCACTATTACTCGTACCACATACTCATGGTCACGACGAAGAGGGTCACGAGGAAACTGTAGCCTTGGTTGGATAATAATTATATGGAATTGGAAAATTTAAAAAATATTTTAAGAGATAAGAATCTAAAAGCCACAGACCAGAGATTGGAATTATTTCGTATTTTTCATACTTTCCACCAGCCTCTGACTATAAAGGATCTCGCTCTAAAAATGAAGTCATCAAATGCTCACGAGGTGACATTGTATCGTATTGTGTCTTCTTTTAAAGAAGCAGGATTGGTCCGACAGGTAGACTTGCAGGACTCTGTGCCTTACTTTGAATTGGTAGATGAAAAGCATGACCATCACCATATTGTCTGCACTTTATGTAAAAAAGTTTCTGATTTCGTAGGCTGCGGATCTGATGATTTGATAAAGAAGGCTTTATCTCAAGCAAAAGATTTTGCGTCGATAAATAGCCACTCTTTTGAATTATTTGGTATATGCAAGAAATGTTCCAAGGCTTAATTTTTTTTGAAATAAAATCTATTTCTAATTGTAATATATACTAATGACACATTCTGATAAAACAGATGAGCAGATTGTCCTACTGGTAAAAGCAGGGGATATTGAGAGTTTCCGAGAATTAGTAGAAAGGTATGAAAACAAGTTAAAGAGATATTCTCGTAAATTCCTATTTGAGAGGTCCGACACAGACGACCTTGTTCAGGATGTCTTTATCAAGGCATATATCAATATCCAGAGTTTCGATAATAGTAAAATGTTCTCTCCGTGGATATATCGTATCGCACACAATGAATTTGTGAATGCATTAAAGAAGAAGTTGTCTACTAGAATTTTTTCACTAGACTTGGATACATTTTTCCCTCAGCCTGTGGCTCGCGAGACGGCGGATGAATTTTCAGAAAAAGAATTTACAACTAGTTTTTTAGACAAGCATCTAAAGGAGATTGATCCAAAGTATCGCGAGCCGATGATTTTGTATTTCTTTGAAGATATGGATTATAAAGAGATCTCGCAAGTCTTAGAAATTCCAGTGTCGACAGTAGGGGTGAGAATAAAAAGAGGTAAAGATAAATTAAAAGAAATATTAAAAGCCAATAATTTTGTATATGAAAAATAATATGGAACACAAATCAATACAAGAGAATATAATCGAATCTATAAAATCTGGCAAGGTTCATATGAAGCCTCGATGGTATTTTGTCTTGCGTTTTATTTTGAATATCCTATTAGTATGTCTGGTATTCTTTGCCACTGTGTACCTATTGAGCTTTATCGGGCTAGTTCTGCGAGAAAAAGAATTGTTCAATCTTTTTGATCTTTCACCTGGAGGAATGAAGATACTAATGACCTCTATACCATGGGTCATAGTCATGCTATCTATAACACTTGTCATGGTTCTGTATGTACTTGTCCGTGATCATTCATTTGTGTACAAAAAACCTGTTGCTTATATTTTTACTGGATTGATACTTGTCGTGATATTTATTGGTTTTATTGTTCATATGCTAGATGTGAATTTCCGCTTTGCAAGGCTTGGGGAGGATGTGCGCAATCCTGTGATGGGCCCAATGCACAAGTATTATCGTGGGGATGTAAAAGATAAAAAGAAAATGGAGAGATTTGACAGACGAATAGAAAAAATGCAAAAAGAAAGATTGGATTAATTTTTGAAATATTCTGTATTTAGTATTGTAGTAGTATGTGTACGGAAGATATCACCGTACATTAATAGTAATAATAAATAAAAAATTATGAATAAAAAGAAAATACTAGGTTATAGTGTGTCTGCATTGGCTCTAGCTATGCTATTATCCGCTGGTAGTGCATCTGCTTTTGGTGGAGGAATGGGTGGAGGGTTCAACAAGAATCTGACTCCTGATCAGATAGCTACAAATCATTCTACTATGTTTGCAGAGCATGCGACACTGATCGGTGCAACGGCAGATGAAGTAAAAGATGCATGGGCAAAAGGAATTTCATTTGTTGAATTAGCAAAATCAAAAGGCATCACAGAGGAAGCTCTAAAAGCCAAGATGCAAGCTACTCATACTACAAAGATGAAAGCACAGCTTCAGACACTTGTGTCAAAAGGTGTGATCACTCAGGCTCAGGCAGATCTTAGGCTATCTACTATGGAAAAGAAAATGACAGACATGAAAGATAAAAAAGGAAAGGGTAAGCAAGGAAAAGGTAAAGGCTTTATGCATTTCTAATAAAATAACTCTATCAATAAAACACCCGGATACTCCGGGTGTTTTATTTTATTCAAAATGCATTGTTATATTTTTTTGTTCTACTGTTTTTGAGAGTAGGGGATACGAAGATAGCTTTGGATCTTTTTCTATCAGTGTGATGGCCTCATTACGTGCGGCCTCTACCATTTTTATATTCTTGATAGCTTCCATACCTAGGTCTGTGATACCCCATTGCTTTCCACCGCCCAGCTCTCCAGCACCACGGAGCGTCAGATCCAGCTCTGCTAATTCAAAACCACTAGCAGCTTTTGTCAGAGCTTTTAATCTATCCATAGTTTTTTCTGTCTTGGCCTCGGCGAATAGATAGCAATATGATTGATCATTTGATCTTATTACTCTTCCGCGTAGTTGATGTAGCTGGGCGAGACCAAATCGTTCTGCGCCCTCGATGACTATCGATGTGGCATTGGGTACATTCACTCCCACCTCGATCACAGATGTAGATACTAGTATATCTATTTTGTGGTCTTTGAAGTCTTGCATCACTTCTTCTTTTTTCTGCTTTGTCATCTTGCTATGCATGACTTCGATATTGTATTTCTGGAAGACTTCTTTTTTTAGTCTCTTGGCCTCTGTAGTCACATTCTTCATCGCTAGAGCTTTTTCCTGATCAGGATCTGGCTCGTCTATTCTGGGGCAGATGACATAGGCTTGGTGCCCAGCTTCTAATTCCCTGTGAATTTTTGCGTAGGCTTCATCACGTTTACCTGGGGCGACTATTTCCGTTATTACTTTTTTTCTGCCGGCCGGCATCTCGTCTATGATAGACAAATCCAAGTCTCCATATATTGTCAGTGCGAGAGTGCGGGGGA
>JBEBAY010000070.1:0-3148 GCA_041158645.1 Candidatus Parcubacteria bacterium
ATTGATATCCTCTCAAGGCATTTTCATGGAGTAAAGCTTGAAAATTTAGAATCAGATAAAAAAGTTTCTGAATTTTTATTAAAAAATTATCCAGATATTATCACTAGTATAAAACTTCAAGATCCTAAAAATATCTCAATAGGAAATATGACTCTTTTTGAAGCTGCTGATAAAATCGAAAAGAATGATACACATGGTAATTATACTTTTGTTTCAAAAATGCTTGTAGGTTTTATTTCTGGACCTGAAATAAGAGACTCTTTTGATCATGAATATTCTGAAAATAAGAACAGTGTAAAAAATAAAAGACAAGAGTTTATTCAGAAATTTAAAGATGGGAAAAATGGTCCACTAAGAACATTTTTTGATTCTAATAGATTTAAATATAAGAATTTACGAGAAATCGTCGATACAAGTGTTTATGAGCTTTTAGAAGTAGATTTTCCAAAGGAATTAGATTCTCAAAGAGCAGAGTTGTACGAAAAAATTTCTACACCTAAAGGTATCGCTCAAAGAGCTTATGATTTTATGGATGATAAGGAGAAGGAGGATGCTGTAGCTAAGGTTGATGAAATTGCAAGAAAAACATTAGAAGATATTTTGCAAAAACATTTATCTTAATAAATTATGAATCAAGATTTATTCAATTCTGCATACAAAAAGCTGAACAAAGCTCAAAAAGAGGCTGTCGATACTATCGATGGTCCTGTGATGGTGGTGGCTGGTCCGGGTACTGGCAAGACTCAGGTATTGTCACTACGTATTGCCAATATCTTGATCAAGACTGATACAAATCCAGACGGAATACTCTGTCTGACATTTACGAATTCTGGTGTACGTGCGATGCGTGAGAGACTACTGTCATATATCGGTCCGACAGCTACGCAGATCAAGATTTCGACTTTTCATAGTTTTGCGATGAATATCCTAGAGGAATTCCATCAGGTGCTCGATATGCAAAAGCCACCGGTGATACTAGATGAGACGAGCAATATCGCACTAGTGGATGAGATTCTAGAGAGTGGCACATGGGCATACATTCGCCCACGTGGCAATTCTGGTATGTTTTTCCGAGATATCAAAAGTCTGATTTCTTTGCTAAAGAGAGAGAACATTAAACCTGAAGAGTTCCTGTCATCTATTAATTTTGAAATTGATAGGATCAAGAACGACCCAGATAGTATTTCATCTCGTGGCGAGAGCAAGGGGCAACTCAAAAAAGAAGTTGAAAAGAAAATCGAGGGATTAGAGCGTACAAAAGAGATTGTGATTTTTTATAAAGAGTATGAAAAATTAAAAGAAGAGCGTGGTCTGTGTGATTACGATGATGTCCTAAAATATGCACTACATATTTTAGTAAATTCCGAGGATGCACAGGCTACTATCCGTGAACGATACCTATACGCACTCGTAGATGAGCATCAGGATTCTAGTGCTACACAGAATGCGATACTTCGTGCTATCTGGCATGATACTGAATTGCCAAATATTTTTGTAGTGGGAGATGATCGTCAGCTCATATATGGTTTTGGTGGTGCATCTATTGAATATTTCCAAGAGTTCAAGACTCTTTTCGGTAAGGCAAAGTTAATCACACTGGTAGAGAATTATCGTTCTACACAGGCGATTCTCGATAGTGCAGATACTCTACTACAGAGTACGATGACGCTGGAAAAACTGAGGAGTAATCATCCAGAAATGCACAAACTGCAGCTCTATGAGTGTGGATATCCGCGCGATGAGATCATCGCAGCTGCTATGGAAATTGAAAATAAAATTAATGATGGTGTGAATCCAGATGATTGCGCTATTCTCGTACCGAAAAACTATCAAGTCAAGAATGCAGTGCAAATATTGCGAGACCGTGGAATACCTGTGGCTTCTTCTGGAATACTCACACTATTTAGCGTACCCGAGGCAGATACATTGATTCGAGCATTGCGAATTGTTTTGAATCCTTATGACAATATCTCTATATCCGAATCTCTTTTTGATCCGATAAATAAAATACCACCACTTTCTGCTCACAAATTCCTCCAAGGTGTGAATACTTACAAGCTTTCTGTAGAAGATTTAGGTGGAGGAAAAAAAGATTTGTTTTCAGGTATTGATCCAGTAAATTCATGGGGTGATAAATTAAAGTCATATATTGAAGAGTCAAATACTCGTGATGTATATGAGCTCGTGCAGTATGTGGGGGAGAGTCTACTCCTAGATACAGCCGAGAATCACGATGATCTTATTCGTCGAGTCGAGGTAGTGCGCACAGTACTGCACCTAGCCCTAGCTGAGAGGGAAAAGAGTGAGCGTGAACATCAGAAATTCACATTAAAAAGATTTATCGACTTTATTGATCGCCTCAAATCTTATGGTGAGGATCTGCCGCTCGATGTATTTTACGGCGACAAGGGTGTAAAAGTTTTGACACTCCATTCATCAAAAGGATTGGAATTTGATTTTGTTTGGGTGGCGCATATGGATGAGAAGACTCTTATGCATGGCAAAAAGCAGGCCTTCTCATTGCCTGAAGATGTCCAAAATAAAATAGAAGAAAAAGATGCTGAGGTTGTAAAAAAGCAGCTCTATGTAGCACTGACTCGCGCAAAGAGATTCTGTACTTTTTCGTATTCTAGATTCTCGTATACAGGAGGGGATCAGGAACTATCACACATCATCGCCGAGCTTCCAGAAGATCTATTTATAAAGAAGAATTTTACTCAAGTGGAAGAAGATATTCTGAGCAGGGATCCAAAATCATATGTCACCGCTGTGTCTCATGCCGAAGCGGAATTTTCTACTAAAGATTTGACCGATATGGTGTCAGACGAATACCAAAAGACAAAGGTATCTGTGACCATGCTAAACAACTTTTTTGAATGCCCATGGAAGTGGTATTTTAGGAATTTATTGCGCTTGCCGGATGTAGTATCTGAAAGTTTAGTCTTTGGTAATGTAGTTCACGGTACGATAGAACAAGTATTGAAGAAAAATGAAGAAAAACTAGAAGATATAATCCTCGATCAAATTCATAAACAAAATATTTATGAGGAATCCAGTGTAAAAAGATTACAAAAAGAAGCTGTGGGTGTAGTGTCAGTATGGGTAAAAGAAAGACTACCGAATATACATAAAAGTTATATGACAGAGC
>JBEBAY010000071.1:0-5035 GCA_041158645.1 Candidatus Parcubacteria bacterium
TGATAAAGGTCTTGGACTTATTGTAGTGGACTATCTCCAGCTCATGATGCCAAGCGGCAAACAAAACGATTCCTTTTATCAGCAAGTGACCGAAATTTCTCGTTCTTTGAAAAACCTCGCGCGCGAGTTTGAAGTACCTGTGCTTGCCCTATCACAGCTTTCTCGTGCGGTGGAACAACGTGGAGGCAAGCCTCGCCTATCAGATCTCCGTGATTCAGGATCTATCGAGCAGGACGCCGATGTAGTTATGTTCATCCACCGCGAGGACAAAGGTAAAGACGAGAGTGAGCGTACAAATATCGCCGAGATCCTAGTGGAAAAGCATCGTAACGGACCAGTGGGCCGAGTCGAATTATTCTTTGATGACAAGCTCGGTGCATTTATGGACCTAGATAAGGGTAATTTAAATGGATTTGCAGCAATGGCAAATTCTCAGATTTCACGCCAAGGAGGAATAGATGGATTTTAATTATGAATCAGATAGAAATACTCGCACAACTTTTTAAAGAATTCCCAGGTATTGGTGAGAGACAAGCCAAGCGTTTTGTCTATTTCCTGCTACACAAAAATCCTACATATATTCGAGAGCTCAGCGATGCGATAGTCGCAGTCAAGAATTCTATAAAGCAATGCCCTTCATGCTATCTATTTTTCCAGTCAAACAATGGCGTACTCTGTGAGACTTGTGCAAACCCAAAGACAGATCATACTTCCCTACTTATCATTGAAAAAGATGCAGACTACGAGAGTATTAAAAAGAGTAAAAATTATAGTGGGATGTATTTCATCCTCGGAGGATTAATACCTATCGTCACAAAGGATACTCCAAATTTTGTCCGTATAAATGAACTGACAAAAACGATTGAGAATAGATACAAAAATGAAAACCTAAAAGAAATTATCATAGCACTATCACTGAATCCCCAGGGTGAAAATACAGATACTCATATCCGTGAATTATTAAATAATTATGAAGGTAAAATAAAAATATCGAGCCTAGGCCGAGGTCTATCCACAGGATCCGAGCTCGAATATGCCGACAGTGAGACAATAAAAAACGCCCTACGTAATCGTTCCTGATTACATAGGGTGTTTTATTTGGAATTACTTTTTCCAAAGAGTAAATTGTGGGATTATAGAAACCCCAAATTTAAACATTGGATCAGAATGAAAATCTGTTCCGGCTTCAAGAAAGATTACAAAGAAATCTTCGCAATCTCCGAGACGACAAGTCTCTTGGATGCCAATACTAGCATAAGAATGATCGTGTGCAAGATTTTTTTCGGCAAAAATAAATACATCTAAATTGTATTTTTCCGAAAAACGATATCCGTTTAAAGTGGACACAGACTGACTAATGCCATTGTACATCAAGTGGTAGTTCCACTTGGGAGAATAGGCATTTAGTGAGGCTACGATAGCTTCCTCATTTTTCAGAGGCAGTTCAAACTCTTCAAGAACCATTGCATTTGTCCAGGTAGGACCAATGCTGACCTTAACCAAGCCTTTTTTATGTTCGGTGTTAATCTGATTTAGAACAGTTTTTTCTACTCGAGGACTATCTTCCTCAAAGTTTTCAGTGTTGTGTTGAGCTGATACAGATAACGCTCCAAGCGCCAAAACTGCAAGTAACATTTTTTTAAGGTACATAATATAATTTGTTTTTAAGTGTGTTGTTGTTTGGTTTTATAGAACCTTATGTGGTCCATCAGATCTAGTAAAACCAAACAACTCTCCATTTGACAACTTAAATTTCCTGTATTATAACATATACCAACAAAAAAATCAACCCCTTTCGGGGCTGATTTTTTGTGAGTGTGTTTATTTTATTGCTGAGATCTTCACTTCGACAAAAAGCTGCCTGTGACCATTTCTCTTCAAGTATCGGCTCTTTTGCTTGTATTTAACAACCTTTACTGTCTTTCCGCGTCCTGATCTCTGGAATAGTGACTCTACAGTAGCGCCTTTTATGTATGGCTCACCGATTGTAGTGTCTGTACCGTTATCTACTAATAGCACCTTGTCAAAAACTATCTTGTCGCCAAGAGTAAAATCCCCTGCAAGTTTCTCAACTTTCAAGACATCGCCTACTGCGACTTTATATTGCTTTCCACCTGTTTCAATAACTGCGAATTCCATAGTGGATATATAATACACAAAAGTTTTGAAAATTGCAAGGGGGGCGGTATAATATCCGTATGATTTCAAAATACACTTATAAAGGACTCACTTGGATAGACTTGGAAAACCCTACAAAGGGCGAGGTCGATCATATAGATGAAGACTACAGTATACCCTCTTCTTTTGCTTCAGAACTACTAAATAATGACCCAGATATAGGCATAAATGGCCAAGAAGACACCATCTGCGCAGTATTGAACTTTCCAAAAATCAAAAACAACAAGAACGCTATATTCAATCAAAAAGTTGTATTTCTCGTCGGACGAGATTTTATCATCACATCCCACAATCACAAGATAGATACAATATCTGAATTTTCTAAAAAGCTCGAAATAAAGCTCTCACTAGAACAGCCACTCCCAGTATCAAATGCGAGTCTCGTGTATTTCTCTATGGTAAAGACTCTTATAAATAGCAATATGGAAAATCAAAAAGAGATAGAGATACAGATTGAGAATATCGAGAAAAAACACCGCAAGAATTCAAAAAGGATAATCAGTCAGATTATGAATTTAAAAAAGATTTTGATAGATTTCAAATACAATACAGAAATACAAAAGAGTATGCTACCGTATTTCGATTATTACGCAGAGAGCTTTTTCAAGATAGATACTCGTAGACACACAAATGAGATGGTCATAGAATATGCAAGACTCGAGAGCATCCTCCATATGCAGTCAGGCACATTGGATAATATCTCAAATATGATAAACATAATCATAGACAAGAGGATCCATAGATTGATATTTGTCTTTTCATTTTTTTCTATACTTGCCCTATCTGCTATATTGATACTACGAATAACTGATATTAATTTCTAAACATATGCCACTCACACTGAAAAACACACTAACTAGAACAGAAGAGATCTTCGAGCCTTTAAATGCAGACTCTGTATCTTTGTATACTTGCGGACCGACAGTCTACAATTATCCTCACATAGGAAACTACCGTGCATATATTTTTGGCGATATTTTAAAGCGTACTCTTTCATACCTAGGATACAATGTGAAGCATATTATGAATATCACAGATATAGATGACAAGACTATCCGTGATTCAATAGCGCAGGGCAAGACTCTCGCAGAATTTACAGAATTTTATACTCAGGAATTTTACAAAGACATAGATTCATTACATATCGTCCGTGCCGAGAAATACACAAAGGCTACGGATTATATAGATGAGATGGTGTCTATGATCGAGACATTAATTGAGAAAGGTTTTGCATATAAATCAGAAGACGGATCTGTGTATTTCGATATCGCAAAGGATACAGAATACGGCAAACTATCTCACTTTACCCTCGCTGATCTAAAGGAGAATGCAAAAGGAAGAATGGCAAAAGATGAATACGACAAAGACAATGCCCAAGATTTTGCTCTATGGAAAGCCTGGGATGAAAATGACGGTGCGGTATTTTGGGAACCTAAAGCTCTGCTCGGCCGAGAGACAAGTCTTGGCAAGGGGCGCCCGGGCTGGCATATAGAGTGCTCTGCTATGAGCATCGCTGAGTTGGGCGAACATATCGATATTCACACAGGCGGAGTCGACAATATGTTCCCCCATCACGAGAATGAAATTGCCCAATCCGAATGCGCCACTGGTCATCAATTTGTAAAATACTGGATGCACAATGAGCACCTGATGATAGATGGCAAAAAGATGTCAAAATCAGCTGGAAACTATTACACCCTACGAGATATCGAAAAGCTAGGAATCTCCCCTATGGCATACCGTTATTGGCTCTATACGGGCAATTACGACACTAAAGTGAACTTTACGATTGAAGCTGTATCTGGCGCAAATACAGCATTGGAGCGCCTTTATACTGCATATAGAGATGTTGTGAATTCAAATGATGGAATCATAAATGCTGAATACAAAGCCAAATTTACAGAGGCAATATCAGACAATCTAAATACTCCAAGAGCGATTGCTGTAGTATGGGAACTCGTAAAAGATGACAGTGTATCCCCTTCAGATAAAAAAGCTACATTTATTGATTTTGATAAAGTCCTCGGTTTTGGATTTGAAAATATAAAACAAGAGACAGACATAGAGGTTCCAGATGAAGTATCAAAATTGGCAGAGGCGCGTACGATGGCTCGTAATGAAAAGAACTGGCCCGAGAGTGATAAACTCCGCGATCAAATAAAAGATCTCGGCTACGAGATAAAAGATACAGATGGAGGATACAAGATTTCAAAGATATAAAAAATTTCCTACCAGTCCGACTGGTGGGAAATTTTTTATTAATAACTAAGCGACAGCGTCTAATTCAATAAAGAATGTAGAGCCGAGTCCCATACCTGGGGATTCTACCCATACTTTACCTTTATGCGCATCTACTATTTCTTTTGCTAGATAGAGACCAAGGCCTGATCCACCAGTATTCATCTTCTGGCCTTCGCCACGAGCGAATTTTTGGAATAGTGTAGCCTTGATCTCTGGTGATACACCCATACCAGTATCTTTTATCTCTACGAGAACCTTTTTATCCTTATTTGAAAGACGGACCTCGATACTACCCTCTTTTGTATATTTTATAGAATTGTCTATCAGGTTTAGGACCACTTGGCGGAGCTTTTCCTTGTCGCCTTTTACCTTATGATTTCCACCATCTTCAGAATAATTTAACTTCAATCCTTTCTTACCTGCTGTGATAGCTAGGTCTTCCGCTGTAGATTTCACAATATCAGTCATATTGAAATCCAACATCTCGTACTTCATACCACCGGATTCTATTTTAGACACATTGAGCAAATCTTCGACAACGATAGTCAGATTTTGACTAGATTGGAATATTCGATCGACAGCTTCTTTTGCTTTTGGTCCTATTTCTCCAAAGTCT
>JBEBAY010000072.1:0-3491 GCA_041158645.1 Candidatus Parcubacteria bacterium
AGGAATGCTGCAGTTTTACCTGTACCAGTATTCGCAATACCTACTATATCGCGACCCTCTAGAGCGTGCGGTATAGCCTTGTCCTGAATTGGACTCGGATATATGTAATTCTTATTAGCGATTGCGCGCTTCAAAGAATCGTCTACGCGGAAATCAGAGAATGTGTGAGTCGGTATGTATACCTCCTCTTTTTCTGTGATTGTCGCTTTGTTGATAAATCTTGAGAAATCTATTCTCTCAAAATTTCCTTTGCCACGACCGCCTGCACGTGATGATCCACCACGAGAACCGCCGCCTGAGCCACCACGGCCTTTTCTGTTTCCAGAAAAATTGCCACGGCCACCACGTGAACCTCCACTACCTGAATAAGGTGCTGAAGAGCGTGCAGGGCCACCATGAGATGGACGTGCAGCACGTGCTGGACCACTACTATTGTGTGATGATGAACGAGACGGACCACCATGAGATGCTCCACCGCGACTACCACTTGATCTTAATGATGGACGACTGTCGCCGCCCTCATGTACAGAGGAAGAACTCCGAGTTCTTCCAGAATTTGGTTTATAAGCCATATATATAATTTTTAGTGCTTCAATGTTAATTGATTTGCATACATCTCGCAAATCGGGATTGAAACACTAACGCACAAAGGAGTATTTCAACTACATATAGAATAGCATTTATTTAAAATTTTGTCAAATAAAAAACAGGCCGTAAAATACGACCTGTTTTATTTTTCGTTCTGCTTATTTATTTAAAACAAGCAAGGAAACTCTCTTTGCTGATTTTTTTCAGCACTTCGTTCCCTTTTCTGTCATTTGTTCTCACCATAAGTTCTCCGTCGCCTACCAATTTTGTAAACAAAGCTTCAGGATCACTGGATTTTTGTTTTTCAATTTGATCAGCGATCATCCTCAATTGAGCTGAAACATTATCGCCAGTGTATCCAGATTTTTTAACTGATACTTTTCTTGCGATTTTTTTAACTTTTTTTGTTGCAACCTTCTTAGCAACTTTTTTGGCAACAGTTTTCTTTGCTGATTTTTTAGTTAAAGTTGCTCCATCTCCCAAATTCATCCGTACGGTTTTTTTGCCTTCTTTCCATACTGCCGGACAGCCAATATCTGAATTATTTATCAGATCACGAATAAAAATAGCATCTTCAATTGTTTTGCAATTAATAATCAATGAATTTCCATCTGAAGAAGGTACAATACTCAAATAATTCTTTGTAGTAATCGCATTTTCCTTAAATAAAACTAGGAGACTCTTACGAGTTTCAATTAAATCTTTTTTTGCCATGTCGTTGTTTTGATTTGTGTTTTGTTGATTTTGATTTGTGTTTTGATTTGAAATTGGTGCCTCAGATTGAGACGTAGGATTGTTTAACTCTTCACTTAAAGGTAATACTGTTTTTACTTCTTCAGCTTTTTCAGGGATGACAATTGTGTCAGGACTGAACTTGGGCTGATTGAAATTAAATTTTTTACCTTTAAATGCAGAAAGATGGTCTTCTGGAATCGTGATGCGAAAGGTATTTTTCTCTTCAAGATGATTGATGAGAAATTTACCTTGCTCAAGGATTTCTTTTTTGATTTGAGGAATAAGATTTGGGGAAACAGGGTTTGGGAAACAAAGATCCAATTTTTCGTCGTATTGCCCGGTCAAATTAAATTTTGCGGATAATACAGAAAAATGATTGGTGAAAAAATTGCCAGCCTGTTTTAATTGGTTGGAAATATTTTTCTTCTTTTGCTCGTCTTCGTGTTTCAAAATCTTTTGCTGCTCATGCGGATTAGTTGCTCCCATAGTTAGATATTGTTGATTACAAAGTTTTAAATATTATATATAAAAATTAGAATTTGTCAAATATACTACTACTACATATATTTGTTATAATACAAAAATGAAACAACAAAGATTAGAGCAATTAGCCGACGGTATATTTGCCATCGTCATGACACTATTAGTATTGGAGATCAAATTACCAGCTGACCTCAGTAATCTATCTACAGATACTGAAATAGCACGTTCACTCCTAACCCTAGCGAACCCACTACTATCATATCTACTAGCATTCACAGTATTATTCTCGTACTGGCGCAGTCACCACTTTATCACATCAGTATTTGCCCACAATGTAGATACTAGATTCATAAATATCAATGCAGTATTCCTGTTCATCGTAGCCCTACTACCATTCACATCACACCTATTGGGCCTATACAGCCACTCTATACTAGTAATAGACATATTCGCAATTCATATCGTACTACTAGCTCTGACTACATTATGGATGAGGACATATGCCAAAAATTCTCACAATATCGAGAATAGTCATGTCACAAAAAAGGAACACCGTCATGCACAAGCTCGAATTATGTTCCCTGTAGTATCAGCACTCATCGCTATGGCTGTAGCCCCACTGAACACTACAGCAGCTTTGGCAATATTTACAATCGGTGTATTCTTTAATATTTCAAGTAAATCAACAAAGATTCTATACCACACTTTTGGATTTTTCATACCAAAGTGGAAAGAATAATTAAAAGCATAAATAGACGCGAAATTATTTCGCAAAATCAAAATGGAAGAAGAAAATTACGAAACAGAAGAAATAAAGAGTGACCCTACATGTATGAGATGCGGACGAAGAGTCCTAGGGGATGAATGTGGAGCCTGCGGCACACCTATGGTCCTAGACAAGAAAGACAAAGAGGAAGAAGATGACAACTACAATTGGAGAGAACATAAAAGATAACAATATAAAATCTCCCCTAGGCTCTCGCCTAGGGGAGATTTTATATTAACTATTTTATTCTAATGTAATACCTTTTATCACTACTGGTTCTACCGGTCTGTCGCCTGCACCTGTCTTTGTATTTTCAATCGCAGTTACTACGTCCATACCTTTTACTACTTTACCAAAAACTGTGTGCTTGCCGTCTAGGAAGTTGTTTGCATTTACATTGATAAAGAATTGACTGCCGTTTGTATTTGGTCCAGCATTGGCCATTGATATTGTACCTATGTCATTCTTGTTTGTAGATGTGATCTCGTCAGCAAATTTGTATCCTGGACCCCCTGTGCCCCACATTGCCATCTGAGAATCATCCTTTGTAAGAGGGTCGCCACCTTGAATCATAAAGCCCTTGATCACGCGGTGGAATTTTACTCCATCATAAAAACCTTCCTTTGCTAGTTTTGTAAAATTCTCGACTGTTTTTGGTGTGGCTGTACCAAATTCTATCTCGATAGTACCCTTGTTTGTTTCCATTATTGCTTTCATAATCTTTTTTTCCTTACTATTAACTGCTAATTTTGCTTCTTCTGGTGGAGGGGTCTGACCCATCTCTTTGAATGATTCCTCGTATTGTTTCCTGGATGCCTCTTCCATAATTTTTTCGGCTTCAGGGCCTGAATCATTGCTCATATCATAAGTCCTATTTTTATTCCAAAACCATAACCCGCCAATGACTACTAATAAAATT
>JBEBAY010000073.1:0-7368 GCA_041158645.1 Candidatus Parcubacteria bacterium
GAGGTAGTGGATATGTGGATACCACATTGAGTCGCTCTATTGTTTTATCAAAGAGTGCTGATGATAAGCAGGTTGATGTGTCTATTACGATAAATTGGAAAAATGGCAATACTCCAAAATCGAAATCCTATAATGTTAGTTTGACAAATTGGCAAGCAAATTAATATATGTTTATTTTTAATATAAAAAAACAGAATAAAAATATTACACATAGCCAAAAAGGATATGCTATTTTGTATACAGTAGTGATCATTAGTATCATTATGACTATTTCTATAGGATTGTCGAATGCTGTAAACAAGCAATTGATTCTATCCTCTGTAGCTCGGGATTCTCAGTCTGCTTTTTATCAAGCTGATACTGCTATTGAATGTGCTTTGTTAATTCAATTTACATACGCACCGTATGTGACTGATGATAATTTTGATTGTGGTTTAAAGACAGATGGGACAGGTATTACCCTCACTGCAATAGAAGATAGTGCGTCTCCTGGAGTCTTTAGGATAAAAGATGATAGTATTACGAGTGGTCCTTGTTTTGAAATTTATGTAGATGAAAGAACTCCTTCTCCAAATAAATTAATCAGAGCCAGTGGTTACAATGAGTGCAATCCTACCAGTCCAAAGAGAGTAGAGAGATCGTTTGAAGTTAGATACTAATATGAAAGATTCTGAAATAAAAAATAGAATTGGCAAATTGAAAGACGAGATATCTCGTCTTCGTTTTGCATATCATGTGGACAATAGTCCCACTGTCACTGATGATGTGTATGAATCACTCACTCGAGAATTAAAAAATTTGGAAGAAAAATACCCTCAATTTGCAGATTCAAATAGTAGTATCAATCGTGTAGCAGGGGCACCATTGGATGTATTTACGAAAGTAAAACACGATTCTAGAATGCTGTCTCTTAATGATGCATTTTCAAAAGAGGAAGTTTTAGATTGGGAAAAGAGAATTTTAAAATTATTACCAGGTAAAGATTTTTCTTACTTTGCAGAGTTAAAGATGGATGGACTCGCTGTTTCTCTGGTATATCAGGATGGCGAGTTTGTACGTGGTGCTACACGAGGGGACGGATTTGTGGGTGAAGATATCACAGAGAATTTGAAGATGATTCAAACTATTCCATTGAAATTAAATGGAAATTATACTGGTGTATTTGAGATACGTGGTGAAGCTGTGATGCCAAAACGAGCACTAGCTAAAATAAATAAAGAGCGTATTGAAAACGGAGAAATACCTTTTGCAAATACTCGCAATGCTGCAGCTGGATCACTCCGACAGCTAGATCCATCTATTGTAAAAGATCGTCATCTAGATTTTTTTGCTTGGGATCTGGCTCAGTATGCAGATTTAGATATCAAGACTCATTCAGAAAAGCACCAGCAATTAAAAGAATTTGGTTTTCAAATCGCCCCATATGAAAAGAAATCAAAAGATCTCGGCGACATTTTTACATTCATAGGCGAGGTAGAGGATATCCGACCAAAATTCCCATATGGTACTGATGGTATCGTGATCACTGTGGATGACAATAATCTACAAGAAGTTTTAGGAGTAGTAGGTAAAGCGCCTCGCTACTCTGTAGCATTTAAATACCCAGCAGAGAAAGCTACGACCACAGTACTCGATATCACTGTGAATGTAGGACGTACAGGAGTGCTGACCCCACTGGCGCATTTTGTGCCTACTCTGGTCGCTGGTTCTACTGTTTCCAAGGCTACGTTGCACAATATGGATCAGATAGAGAGGCTCGACATTCGCATAGGTGATACAGTGGTTATTCAAAAGGCAGGGGATGTTATTCCCGAGGTGGTCGAGGTTCTGACTGGTATGCGCAATGGAAAAGAGAAGAAATTCAAAATGCCTGAAACTTGTCCCGTGTGTAACGCAGATGTAGAAAAAAAAGAGGGAGATATGGTTGCATTTTATTGTACAAATAAAAATTGTCCTGCAAAGAATCAGCGAGCTATGCAGCATTTTGTGAATGCGTACGAGATATATGAGATAGGTCCAAAAATCTTGGATCGACTGAAAGAAGAGGGATTGATTAGTGATGCCGCAGATTTGTTTGCTCTAGAAAAATCTGATCTAGCAGGTCTTGAAAGATTTGGAGAAAAATCTGCAGACAATATAATCGAATCCATTGCTTCTTATAAAAAAATAGAATTATGGCGCTTTATTTATGCTCTAGGAATACTACACGTAGGGGAGCAGACATCGCACGACATCGCCGACCACTTTGAAACTTTAGAGAAGATTCGCAAGGCAAGTCTGGAAGAAATAAATAATATAGAAAATATCGGCCCAGTAGTGTCAGAGAGTATTTATAATTATTTCACTCACCCTGAAAATACTCACTTTATAGAGAAACTTTTTGCCAATGGTGTGGTGATCGAGAAAGCTAAAAAAATAGAAGGAGCAAAATGGAAGGGGATGACTTTTGTCCTCACTGGTACACTATCTACTATGAGCCGCGATGATGCCAAGAAAAAGATACTAGGTAATGGTGGCAAGGTATCAAGTTCTGTATCTGCCAAGACTTCATATCTAGTAGCAGGCGAATCAGCTGGATCTAAATATACTGAAGCTCAAAAGCTCGGCGTAAAAATCCTCTCAGAAGATGAATTTTTAAAGATTTTGTAGTGTATTGACTTTTTTGAAAAAAAGTAGTATAAAATATTTAAATAAACTATATTTATATGAAAGCAAAAATTCTTTTTGAAGTAAGTGTGCCCGGGGCACAACTTAGATTTTTTGAAATCGAGCAGGGAAAACTTGTGCATGATGAAGATCTTGCCAATGCCTACACAGAATTAAAACTGAGCCCTTGCGGCCCAAACGAGCTGAAAGAGGCTACTTCTGACCCAAGACTTTTTGATAAAACTATGGCGACACATTGGAAGCCTAAGTATCCAAATTCATGGTGCCATGCTGTTTATGTACACGGGAAAGGCGGCCCACTAGGTTCACCTTTGTACGGAGGGGGATGTTTCCCTCCAGGCACCATCTTTGCCGGTAAGCAAAGATAAAAAGATAAATGATCTCTCTCGCATGTATTTGCGAGGGGGATTTTTTTATTTTTGGGCGAGTTTTAAAGATGCTTTAAATATGCTATTCTAGGTATATGCAATTAGAAGATATTAAAAAACTAGCAGAAATGGCTCGTGTAGATATGAGCGATGAACAGATGAGTCAGATGGCTCATGATTTTGATGGTATTTTGGCATATGTGGGCCAGGTCCAAGAGGCGGTAAAGCTCGTAGAGGAAAATGATGCGAATTTTACTTTGAACAATGTAGCCCGTGAGGATGTACAGACTAATCGCGGAGGTGAATATACAAGTAAAATCATCGAGCAATTCCCAGACCAAAATAACGGATACTTAAAAGTAAAACAAATACTATAATGATTGATCTAAAAAATCTTACAATACAAAAAGCACACGAGGATATGAAGAGCGGGGTATATACTCCGACTCAACTTGCTAGTGCATATCTTGATGTTATCAAAGAAAAAAACGCTGATATAAATGCATATGTAGAAGTTTATGATGATGTACTAGAACAAGCCAAAATAGCAGAATCAAAATTTGCAGATGGCACAGCTACATTCATGACTGGTATCCCAATGGCATTAAAAGACAATATGCTACGTAATGGATACATAGCTTCTGCCGCTTCTAATATTCTTAAAAATTATAAATCCACTTACGATGCTTTTGTTGTAAAACAATTAAAAGACGCAGGTGCTATTTTCCTTGGACGTGCAAATATGGATGATGCAGCCATGGGTAGTTCTACCGAGACTAGTGCCTACGGACCTACAAAGAATCCTCTTAATACAGATTACGTACCCGGAGGTTCGTCTGGTGGATCTGTAGCAGCGGTAGCTATGGACGGGGCACTCGTAGCACTAGGATCTGATACTGGTGGATCTATTCGTCAGCCGGCAGCTTTTACAAATCTCGTTGGGTTCAAGCCTACATATGGCGCTGTATCACGTAGCGGTATCATCGCTATGGCGAGCTCTCTGGATCAGGTGGGTCCGATAGCCAAAAATGTGGCTGATGCAGAAATTCTTTTTAATGCTATAAATGCTCATGATCCTATGGATGGGACATCTGCTTCAAAAGAATTGATAGGTACTATTGATAAATCACCAATCAAGAAAAAAATTGGTATACCTCGAGAATTTTTGAAGGGGGATGGTATAGATGCTGATGTCTTGAAAAATTTTGATGAAAGTTGTGAGAAATTAAAAAATGCAGGATACGAATTGGTAGATGTGTCATTGCCATTAATCAAATATTCTCTATCTGTGTACTACATAGTCCAGCCAGCTGAAGTATCTAGTAATCTAGGGCGCTACGACGGAATGCGCTATGGATTGAATGTAGAAGCAGGCAAGCTTTTTGATGTATATGCAAAATCACGAGGACAAGGATTTGGGAAAGAAGTTCTTCGTCGTATTATATTGGGTACATATATCCTATCTCATGGTTACTATGATGCGTACTATAATACTGCCGTAAAAGTCCGTGAGGGCATAAAAAAGGAATTAGCAAATGTGTTTAAAGATGTCGATGTGATAGTCACACCTACTACACCTACACCACCATTTAAATTTGGTGCAAAATCAAAGGATCCACTATCTATGTATATGTCTGATCTGTTTTGTGTGCCAGCCAATATTGCTGGCATACCAGCGATCTCTGTACCATCCGGGCTTTCAGATGATGGTATGCCTCTAGGTTTTCAGATGATGGCCCCACATTTTCGTGAAGATATTTTATTTACGATTGGGAAAGATTTTGAAAAATTAGTATAATAAAAATATGGCAGATAAACATGATGATCATGGTGGTGGAATAGGGGATGGGATACTATGGGTGATCATAGGGATCGTTGTTTTATTCGCAGTTATCTTTGGATTCAGTAGTCCATTTGATCCGACCTATCTAAATATCTATGCAGTATTTGGAAAAATACTCCCTGCCTTCCAGCAATTCACTCGCACCATATTTGACCCTAATCTATGGTCTACTCTTGGATATGTGTCTATGTCCATATCACTACTGTGTATATCTATCATCATATTTTCTCTTGTTAGAATGTTTGAAATTCAATATCATGAAGACGATGAGATCGAGCACGAGATACGCGAAGCCTTAGCCCGGGATGCCGAGCAGGAGCGTAATGAGAATCCAAGGTGGAAATATATCCAGACTCTTGTGGATAGTCCAAATGAATCAGATTGGCGTATCGCTATCATCGAGGCGGATACGATGCTCGATGAAATCCTAGAAAACAGGGGGTATTCCGGTATGACCTTGGCTGAGAAACTAAAAGAAGTAGATGCCGGGGCATTCTCTAGTCTGCAAAGTGCCTGGGATGCTCATGCAATGAGAAACAAAATTGCCCATGAAGGATCTGAATTCTCTATAACTGAATTGGAAGCTCGACGAACAATAAAAATGTTTCAAAATGTCTTTGAAGAATTAAGAGCTATATAAAAAGAAAACCCCAATAAGGGGTTTTCTTTTTTTGCGCGGTCGACCGGACTTGAACCGGCAACCTCTCGCGTGACAGGCGAGTGCTCTAACCAGTTGAGCTACGACCGCAAAATATTTATACAGATAATAAATCTGTAATGTGTCGATAACAGGAGTTGCACCTGTGACCTTCGCTTTATGAGTGCGATGCTCTAACTACCTGAGCTATATCGACATATATAAACTTAATCATAAAACAAACTATATGCCATATATTTGCTTTCTAACTAAAACAGCTATATCGACATGGTTTCCTTTTTAAACTATTTTCAGCAATAGACATATTATGGCATGTCACTTGCCGATTGTTGCGGGGCCACGAATCGAACGTGAGTCTTAAGGTTATGAGCCTTACGAGATACCTCTTCTCTACCCCGCTATATAATATAACAAAAACAACGCTCAAATGAGCAAATACACTATACTCTAAAAATTGGTATTTTGCAACCTTAAATTGATTATAATCTACAAAAATAGTACTATATTCTAATTGCCGTCGTAGCTTAGTGGTAAAGCACTGTCTTGGTAAGACAGAGACCATGGGTCCGATTCCCATCGACGGCTCAAAATATGCCTCTTTAGTTCAGTGGCAGAACAACGGTATCGTAAACCGTGAACACCAGTCCGATTCTGGTAGGAGGCTCATTGATTTATCTATCTGTTTATTGTATAGTTTTTAAAAATCCAAATACATTACAAACATGAATACACTAAACACAAGCAGTAGACCTACTGATGTTTTCAAATTGGGCGGAGACACCGCTGGTCATCCACCATTTATTGTCGACCTGAGCAATTATTTCGGGAATAGTAATTATGAGAATCGCAATACTGTTATTGTATGCTCTGCCTTTGGTGGAGTTACAAAAAATATTGATGCAATTTTTGAGATTATTAATACCCCTGAATTAAGTAAAGAGAAAATGAAGAAACACATTTCTTCTTGGTTGAATCAATTTAAACGTACACATGAAAACATCATTAAGATTTTTTTCTACAGAAGCAAAAAATTTAAAGTTGTGAATGCTGATTTTATGTCTTCCTACAAAGAACTAGAATCGTTTGTAGATCAAGCTCTAGATGGAGAAACTAGGAATACTTTTTTGCGAAATGATGATGAAAGACACTCTTATCTTCAGGCTTGCATGTTAAAGTATGGAGAGATCTGCAGTACAAAAATTCTCAGCCACTATCTCGATATGTCCAGATTCAATTTTGTGTATATCGATTCTAGGTCTTTTATGAAGACCAATTTCAAAAAAAAGGACGACAATTCTGTGAAATATGATCACAATGATGTTGAAATAGATTTTGAAGAAACATCACGATTAATCAAGCAAAAATTTGAAGGTCCGTTTAGAGAGGGCAAGATTGTCATTTGTTCTGGATTTATTGCTCAAGATGTAAATACCGGAGATGATACAACTCTGGGTTACGATGGAAGCGACTATACCGGGGCAGTTATTTCATCTGTATTAAAAGCCGCTCACTACTCACTGTTCAAAGCTGAAGAGGGTCTGATGTCAGATGATCCAAAGGTAGACCCAGGCGCCTATTTAATCAATGATGCCCTTTATTCCGAAACCATTGATATGTGTGAAAAGAATGGCAGGTGGCCAATACGTAGGGATGCATTGGAGTTGTGTCGTGATTCTAATACTATTATGTATCTTAGGCCTTCTTCTGACGTAAAGAGTCGTGGTTCTAGAATCCACAATTAAGTTTTGTTCCTTAAATCCGTAAACAGGGTTCGATTATTCGAACCCTGTTTTTTGTTGCCTGCTCTGGTATAATAGGGGGATATGCAAGAT
>JBEBAY010000074.1:0-2963 GCA_041158645.1 Candidatus Parcubacteria bacterium
TAAATCTAGATACTAGATCCTCTTGGAGTAATAGATTTGGGTCTACTAGTAGATCACGAATAGCATTGACGTATTGAAACCCAGTATTCAGATACCATGCTGGGATCTTTTTCTTTGATCCACGAGAACCCTCCACTGTGACAAATTTTTGTTTTACAAAACCCATAGCAGCTAGTGCATTGATTTCTTTTCTGACATTTGGTTTTGTGACTCGACTACGAGATACTACATCCTCTACATCAAAAGATGTATCAATATTCAATAAAAAGAGTCTCATAATCTTGACTCGGGCCTGACCGCCAAACAGCTTTGCTAGTGTTTCCATAGGGTCTAGTATACTCCAACTCCCCCAACCTTTCAACCCCCAAGAAAAAACAAAAAACACCCCCTTTCGGGAGTGCTTTTTGTAAGAATGGTGTAACCTTGTCACAGATAATTCCCTGCTGGGAATTTCCGCGACCCCGCCTCAGCACCTGTCGTGCTTCCGGCCGTAAAGTTCCACTTAAATAATTCCGATTATTTAAGTGTAACTTTACCACCAGCTTCTTCGATCTTCTTTTTAAGATCTTCTGCTTCTGCCTTCTTCATACCGTCTTTAAGAACAGATGGAGCTGCATCTACTAGATCCTTTGCCTCTTTAAGACCTAGGGCTAGAGCTTCTTTAACTACCTTCATAACACCGATTTTTTGCTCACCAGCTGATGTTAGTTCAACTGTGAATGAGTCTTTAACTTCTGCGCCTGCGTCTGCACCTGCTGCTGCTGGAGCTGCTGATACTGCTGCTGCAGATACTCCGAATTTTTCTTCAATAGCCTTTACAAGGTCATTGAGTTCTAGAACTGAAGCGTTTTCAAGTTCTGTAAGAAATGAATCAAATTTTGCCATATAATATAAATTAATTAAAATAATAAACTACTTTGTCCTAAATCAAGCAAAGCTTGATCGGACGAACATCATTTTATGATGTTTTAGTCCCTGCGACTGCATTAACTGCAATAGCCAAACGTTGCATTGGAGACTTGAGCAAGTATGCGATTTGTGATAGCAATACTTCTCGAGATGGGATTGTAGCAACCTTTTCCATCTCTGCCTTATCCATATACTTTCCTTCAAATACGCCACCGACAATAGAGAGATTATCTTTATGTGTCTTTGCAAATGCGTACACTTCACGAGCCGGAGCTAGTAAATCTGTACCATATGCCATAGCGATCTGACCAGCAAGTTCTGGCATGTCACCAGTTATGCCCTTTTTATCTAGAGATCTCTTTAATAGAGTTTTCTTTGATACAAAGTAACCGATGCCATCTTTTTGTAAACTGCGGCGAAGTTCATTTACGTCCTTTACCTTCAATTTATCAAACTTTACGAAAACTACAGATTGTGCGTCAGCTAGAGCGATGTCTAGATTTGCTGCAATCTCTACTTTCTTTTCTTTTTTTAATGCCATAATTGTTTTTGTAAATCACGCCGCTTAATATCAGCAGGCGCAACCTAAATTAAAAAATCGACCTGTTAAGGCCGTCTAATCACAATCCACAAGTGGATTTTAGTGACCTCGGAAGGCTAAAACAAAATTATAAATTTTGTTCGCCCGTCTCGCTTTGCGAGATTAGGGGCTTTTAATTATGACTTTTCAGTCACCTTCTGTCTACGGCTTACTGTCTATATATAACACGATATATAAATAAAATCAACTATCTATAAGAGTCGATAATAGTCAGAGCCAGTAGGCCCAATCCGATCATCACAGAGAATGCAATAATGACTTTGATTGAATGCTTTGTTACCATATCTGATATTATATCACAATAAACACGGGGTCTATATAAACCCCGAAATGTATGGATTTTATTGACAAATTGTTGTATATTAGTGTTTATAATGATGAATTTTTTAATCCGAAGCCGACAAGCAATAACATTATTTATAGATATAATTATTGGTTTTTTGGCGCTATCTATTACCCTATTTATAAGATATGGTATCAATGAATTTCCAAAACAGTTAGATTCTCATCTAGCTATTTTTTCTATTATCATCCTTATATTTATATTTAGCTTCTATATATTCAATCTATATTCTCCAAGATTTAACAAGAACATCACTGAATTCAATGATTCCTTTATAAAGAGCGTAATTGTATCTTTTTCATTATCTATACTATTTTTCTACGCATTGGGGTCTTTTTTTAATCTTGCGCCAAAAACCAATCTTATAATATTTACTCTATTTTTTAGTTTGATAGATTTTTATGTTCGAATTATGGTCAAGAGACAATACGCGAGCAAGAATATAAATAGAAAAGTATTAATAGTAAACAACAACCAGAATCCTCTAGTAAATGAAATAAGGAACAATAATCATTCTGGATATGAAGTCGTATGTGAAATAGATAATTTTAATTATGAGAAAATTTTAGATTTAAAACCTGACACTGTTATCATCGGATCTATCGAATCAGAAAATTTACCCCATATATATGCCCTCACAAAATCTGATATATACACATCCACGATATCACTATTCTATGAGCAAGCATTTCAAAAGATACCGACAGAGGTATCGACAGAAGAGAGTATTGTAGAGTACACAAACAAGGCAAATAATATTTTTACAACACTGAAGAGATTCATAGACATTACTATATCTATATTATTTTTAATAGTACTATCTCCTATCATCGTAGTAGTTTCTATTTTAGTAAAAGTGTCGTCTAGGGGTCCGGTATTATTTTGCCAGACTCGAGTGGGTCTAAATGACAATTTATTTACTATATATAAATTCAGATCAATGTATATAGATTCAGAAAAGGATGGACCAGTATGGACAAAAGACGACAAGACAGATAGTCGTATCACACCTCTAGGTAGGGTATTGAGAAAGACTCACTTGGACGAAATACCTCAACTTATAAATATATTTCGTGGTGATATATCTTTTGTCGGACCTCGCCCAGAGAG
>JBEBAY010000075.1:0-4276 GCA_041158645.1 Candidatus Parcubacteria bacterium
ATTTACCTCAACAATAAATGTAGGAGAAGTCAGATCAACGGTAAATAGATCCGAGATTGTTTGGAATACAGACCCTGATTTGTCTACAACTCGTAGTATGATCTGGTAAAATTTTTTATCCAACAAATCTTTTGAATTCCAAAAATACGTATCCTCATTCTTTAGCCCTGATCCAATTAAAATCTTATTTGAATCACTGTAATCTAACTCATATGCTCTAGTGAATTTATCTGTATAAAATAAAGAAACGGAATTATCCGCTAGCCCATATTTATCCTTGCTCTCGCCTGAATAAGAATCATTGTAGTCAAAAGCTTTGTATATTATAGATACTATATTTGAAAAAATACTTTTTGAATTTGGTGATATTATATCGGCTTGAGGCGAATACAGGGGTATAGATCCTCCCACGGGAGCATCCACTGGATCACTACCACCGTCATATTCATACTCCCCATATTTAATAGTAAAAGGAAATTCATTAAAAAATCCACTCAAACTCTTGCAAGATTCGTAGTCTAATTCCTCTCCTGGATTATTACAAATCCACTGATCTCCTACACTAGGAGAAAGTTCTAAAATAGAGTACCTACCTGGAGTAAATCTAGAGTAATTAAAATCATCACCTTCAACATAGCTCTGGAAGGACATCAGAAGAGAATTATCGGCCAAGTTATACAAGAATAACATTCCATCATTTATCGGTGGAATAGCCAATACTGGAACAGATCCGGTATCATCTAGTGAATATATGCTTTTATCTAAATTAATAGCATTTGCCTGCAAAGAAAAAAAACATACAAAAATAGTAAATATAAAATTCATTACTATTTTGTATGTTTTTAATTTCATATCATTTGTTTATTTAAAATTAAATAAACGACAGAGCAAAAGCTCATTATATTATTTCTTTTTTACTGGGGCTTTTACAGCAGGAGCTGGTGTACTAGGTGCAGAGGCTTCAAGCGGTTGAGCTTTTGGAGTACCGACGTTTAATGGTGCGATATTTATAACTTTTTCTATTGAAGGCCTGTATAGGATAGCTTTTTTAGCATTACTATAAATTAGGACTTTATCATCCTTTATTGAGTCCACGAAAAAAGGCTGATCTCTTAGGGCCTCTGGGTCAGATACTGTAGCTACCGTAGGTATCTCCCCTGTTGGTAGTAGCGCTATCTCACCTATTACAGACACTAATTCTTCAGCTTCTTTTAAAGATGCTTTTGATTCACTGTCTGTACTTTTTTTATAAAAATAAACAGAACTAACAGTAGACAATACAACCAGCAAACCGAGCAAGATAACAATATTTTTTTTGATAAAAGATTTCATAATATATTTAGATAATAGTAATACACATTTATTATATCACAATCAACTTATTAATTATTAATATTCTTATAAGTATAACTAGATATTTCCTTGATAAAAGATAGCTGCTTAGTAAAATCATTTCCTTTCGTCATCACACACAATATATAAGGATTCTTGTCGTTATAGATGATTCCACAGTCATGAACTTGCCTCTCTCTTGCTATTGTTGTTTTTTCGTTTATTTTTTGACCCAAGGTTCTTTCTCCGTATTTATTAGCCACGATCACACTATTTGGTAGACCAGCAGATATCCCCTGATTAAAGTTTGATTTTGCAAAGATAGACAATGCAAATTCAGACATCTCTCTATTTAAATAGGAAGCATTGTAAAGTATTCGAAAGAATGAAGCAAAATCCTTAACTCTAATATCTGAATTATAAGACTCACCCCCCTCAAACACACCAACCGCCCTTAAAAGTGAACTAAAATCTTCTTCCCTAATATGTTCGAATATCATAGTCGCTGCTACATTATCTGAGTCCTCTATCATTACCTCTATCACCTCACGTAAAGTATAAGTCTGACCTTGTCTAATTTTATTATTTACTTCAAAATTTTGAGGAGTAGCGAGCTTGAAATATTTTTCATCTGCAATCATTTTTTTATTCAATAGAGATGGATCTCTCTCTACATTCTTAAGAAATGCAATCAGGAGTGGTGTCTTCATTAGACTTGCCGGAGAAAAGGCATCTTTTTCATTGACTCCCACCCATTGACCATCGTTGAGATCTCTAAAATACACAGAGAATCCGGACAGCCCATATTTTTCAGCTAGACTATGTGTCATTTTATTAAAGCTATTATAACCTAGAGATGATGATGTCATCTGACTAAGTTCTTCATAATCTAGTATGGGACTAGTAAATACAAAATTTTTATTTTTATCCCTAAAAATATTAGGTCTTGATTCTTCTTTACCATACAAGGAATATATAATAAAAGAAAACAACAGACCAATAAGAATACCAACTACCAAATAAATTATTTGTATGTTTTTAAACTTTTTCATTTTTTAAAATAAAGAAACTATAGCTTCTTCAACTTGATTAATAATACTACCTTCCGACTGAGTCGGATCTATTATACTTGCCTCTACAGAAACAGAATCTTCCACAATACTTTCTATTTGAATATCTTCATTTACATTTAAATCCGGTAGTGGATCAATCACTGATTCCACCTCTTGGTTCTGATTAGTCTGTGTATCTATAATATCAGATACTGGTGATGATTCAACTGTGTCCTGGGTAGTGATATCTACTCCTCCTACATTAATAGATGAATCTGATTCAGGTGTAGGCACCACAGGGTCAATAATCAATCCATCCACTACGCTTTCGATCACCTTGGGATCGCGAATACCCAATGCCATCCAAGAGAATCTTATATTTCTTGGGGCTTTTTTATTTATTATGATATTAAATCCAGACTGATCTTTTCCTGTTATAGCAAATAGTATGTTTTCATTGAATAGATCAACGGCACTACTCTCGTCTATGTTATCAGTAGCATCAAATGCCATAGAACTAGTCACTACAGGAGTCACCACATATGGACGGTCGAATTGAATACGAACTTTTTCGTCACCTTGTTTTATAATAGCAAAGCCAGCAGTATCCTTATTAAAAATAGGTGGCAATTTAAATTCGGAATTTGATGCAAATACCACATCACCATTAAATTCAGAAGTATTTTTAAAAAATGTCAGGCCGTTGAAATTTGTATTTCCATCAAAATCACTATCTCCTGTTGATTTGAACTTAGCAGTAGTGACAGAATTTAATGAATCAAATGCATTAGCTTGCATTAGATTTTCAATTGTTGTCATTCTAGATATCAAGGCATCGAATCCTGTAATCTTGGCAGCATCGATTTCAGTGGCAGTCACTTTGCCTGCAAAAACAGCATTGCCTAGTGAATCAAGTGTGATAACAGCATCTTTATTCGGATCATTTTTGACAATAAATTGACCCTTTTCACCTAGTACAAGAGAAATTTTATCTCCTTCAAGCGCTGTGATTGTCTTTGTATAAATATCATCAGCATACAAACTTGGAGTCAAAATCTCTAATCCTGCAGCTATACGGTCTGTAAATATACTCTCTGCAGGGATACCACCTAATTTATTTGACTCCTTAACAGAACGTAGGAAATTCATAATAGAAGCCTGAGTACCTATAGGCACAGACAATCCTTCTGTTGCAATTTCACCATTTTTGATATCTCCAAATTCCGCTGCCAAAACCTCTACATTTTTACCAAGTGATTCACCGAGACCAGCAAATAACATTGCGTATCCACAATTAGGACCACTCACTTCCGATGTCTCTTCTGTTTTTGTTTCTGTCTCGGATGTTGTGCTCTCAGTATTATCAATTTCCTCAACCACTGAAACTTCACCTTCTACATTCCCCTCCACCCCAGGGCCATCACCTACAGACGTCTGCATATCTGGTAGTTTTGCATCACAAGAAGTCATAATATCAGGCTCGTTCAATACACGCCCGATGATAGCACCTGCCGTAGTAGCCCTCATCGCATATCCTGGTCGTGAGGCAGATGTAAGCAAATCACCTACGTGGACAGGTCCATTCTCATCTGTGACTTTTACAGGTATACGTCCAGAAAGAGCTATTGGGTATGCATTCGGAGCTACTGGTCCGAGCGTGAGGCCTGGTCTTGTAGATACTACACCGAGAAGATTCTTTTGATATCTAGAACTTGATTTACCGATACCTGCTGGTTGATCAGGCTGTATAGCCACTACATCTCCAGCTTCAAGTGGCGCATTTGAATAGTAGTACTCTGCAAGGTCAGCACCCTGACCAAAGCCCATAGACATCTGACTTGCCCCAAATAAACCAGTAGCGATCAAGCTCATCTTTATGTCGTTTATTGCAC
>JBEBAY010000076.1:0-3152 GCA_041158645.1 Candidatus Parcubacteria bacterium
ACTCCATACTACGTAATATCAAAAAATATTGACAATAACACAATATGTGTCAGCCCAAGGCCCGGCCTTGGGCTGGGGGGTGAAAGCTCAAATATCGAGTATGTATTGATTAATTCGAATATTTTGAAAGACAGTATCAATCAAACTAAAAAATACACAGCTCAGATTAGGTATCACGGTGAATTTCTCAGCTGCAATGTCTCTTTTGAAGAGAATAATCCTAAAATTATATTTAATAGTCCAATTCTAGTATCTCCCGGGCAATCAATCGTATTGTATGATGGAAATACTTGTCTTGGCGGTGGAATCGTGCAATAAAATAGACGAACTAATATAAATAATAGTATAATAATAAAATGATAGAACAATTTTTTGATGCACAGACGATGGAAATCGTGACTAGATTAACAATAGCTTTGTTTTTGGGAATGATTATCGGTATGGAGCGTGTATGGGCACACAAGACTGCAGGAATGCGTACATACGCACTCGTTTCTATGGGTGCAGCATTATTTGTTATTATTTCGGATCAAATGATAACTGCCTATTCTAATTTTTCTGGATTAAATCCATTATTCTTAGTTGGTAATATTCTTGTTGGTGTAGGATTTATTGGCACAGGATTGATCGTAACAAAGGATTCTAAATTGATGGGTTTGACTACTGCTACTGGACTATGGGTATCTGCGGGTATTGGTATGGCTGCGGGATTTGGACTTGAAAAGCTAGCAATCATCTCTACTTTCCTAACATTGTTTATCTTTATTGTTATCTGGTTCATAGAGCAACAATTAAAGAAAACAAAGTTTTTTCAAGATGAATCTTTTAATGATGTAAATTAAATTAAAACACCCTCAAATTTGAGGGTGTTTTAATTTGTCCTTATTTTTGCTATATTGTGTAAATGCAATCAAATGAAATTCGCTCACGTTTTCTATCCTTTTTTGAAAAAAGAGGTCACAAGATAATACCATCTGCATCTCTCGTTCCAGAGAATGATCCATCTGTGCTATTTAACACGGCTGGAATGCAGCCTCTAGTGCCATATCTCCTCGGCCAAGAACACCCAATGGGCAAGCGTATTGCTGATATACAAAAATGTGTCCGCACTGGAGATTTAGAAGATATCGGTGACAACCGCCACTTTTCATTCTTTGAAATGATGGGGAACTGGTCACTCGGAGATTATTTTAAAGATGAAGCTATCGCTTGGTCTTACGAATTCCTGACTTCAAAAGAAGAAGGTCTCGGTCTGGATATGAATCGTCTATATGTGACTATTTTTGAAGGTGATGAGAATGCGTCTTACGATCAAGAATCAAAAGATATTTGGATGAAGATGGGAATACCAGAGCACCGAATATATGCACTCCCAGCTGACGACAACTGGTGGAGTCCTGGCGACAATGGTCCATGTGGTCCTTGTTCTGAGATGTTCTACGATATGGTTGGTAATACTGGAGATCTAGATCGTGATAAATTTTTAGCTGCTGTAAAAAAGGAGACTGTGATTGAAATCTGGAATGATGTATTTATGGAATACGAAAAGAAGGACGGAAAAGTCATCGGTAAACTTGCGCAGAAGAATGTAGACACTGGTGCAGGGCTCGAACGTATGACTGCTGTGATGCAAGGTAAAAATACTGCGTACGATACTGACATACTCTCAGATGTAATAGAAAAAATTAAATCTGAATCAAAAGAATACAATGAGAATTATGCTCGGGTGATCACAGATCACCTCAGAACATCATTGTTTATGACTGCAGACGGGGTTGTGCCATCAAATAAAGATCGTGGATATATTCTACGTCGCCTAATACGTCGCGCGACAGTTCGATCCCTAAAACTTGGCCTTTCAAATGATGTTATCTCTGAAATCTTCAATATCCTCGTAAATAAATACAAATCTGCCTACAAAGAAGTTTCTGATTCTAAAAATATAGAAATAATTAAAGCTGAAATACTAAAATTTAAACATACAGTAGACGAGGGTATGAAAGAATTTGAAAAAGGTACCGATGCATTCACCCTAGCTACTACTTATGGATTTCCAATAGAATTAACTCTCGAATTAGCTGCAGAAAAAGGTCAAACTATTGATATAGAAGACTTTAAGACTAAAATGGCTGAGCATCAAAAGCTTTCTCAGACTGCATCTGCTGGAATGTTCAAAGGTGGATTGGCAAATCATAATGACAAGACTATCAAGCTCCACACTGCTCACCACCTACTCCTCGCTGCACTCCAGGAAGTGCTAGGAACTGATGTAAAACAAAGAGGTAGTAATATTACAGAAGAAAGATTGAGAATAGACTTTACTTTTGACCGCAAGATGACAGATGAAGAGAAGAAAAAGGTAGAAGCCATAGTAAACGAAAAGATAAATGCAGGATTAAATGTAGTTCGCCGTGAATTGCCACGCGAAGAAGCCGAGAAAATCGGTGCCCAGATGGAATTCGGTGCAAAATACCCAGATATGGTATCTGTATACTTCATCGAAGATGAAAATGGCAATCAATTCTCAAAAGAATTCTGTGGTGGACCGCACGTGAACAACACAAAAGAGATAGGTCACTTTAAACTTCAAAAAGAAGAAGCGTCCTCTGCTGGTGTGCGTAGAATAAAGGGGATATTGGAATAGTAAAACTAGTATATAAAATAATTTTTGTAGTATAATAAAACTACAATATGCAATTTCCTTTTTTTCAAAAAGATCAAAATAAAATCGTAGCTATATTTGATGTAGGATCTGATTCTATCGGTGTAGCTATCGTACAATATTTATCACCCAATGATCCTCCTAAAATATTGAAATCTTTCCGCGAAGATATTATCTTTAGAGATCAATTAGATTTTATTGTATTTATGGATGATATGGTAAAGACATTAAAAAATGTTGCTTTGAATGTGGTATCTTCTGGTGTTGGCACAATATCAGATATACATATAGTACTATCTTCTCCTTGGTATGTATCTGAGAATAGACACATCGTAGTATCAGAAAAGACACCTTTTGTATTTACAGAAAAAATATCAAATAGTTTAATAAAGAAAGAGATAGCCAAGCTTAAAAAAATTCATCATGAGAAATACGGTGGAAATCTTGATGATTTTCAGATCATAGAACAAGAGGTTGTCCAAGTGTCACT
>JBEBAY010000077.1:0-6345 GCA_041158645.1 Candidatus Parcubacteria bacterium
CGCAATCCAGACCTAAGAAAACAAACCACTCTACATCACCAACACTCTGTATGTATGGCAATAATACCAGTACTCTTTAATTTAAAGAAGAAGTACTGTCCAAAATTGGATACTGAATTAATGAAAGATGCATTTCAATTGCATGATTTACCTGAGGGTCTATTGCTTCAAAAGAAGGATATCTCTGTTGTGAGTAAAAGGGCGCATCATGATTTGGAAGAGTATGTTGCTTTTGAGCAAAAAATTCAACATTTTAAGGGTTCTGATCCTGATCTGTATGAGCACTTTTTAGAAGCTTATTTACTACAATTTGCTCACAAAGAAGATGAATACCTTAGTATTTTTCCTGAGGATGCGATGGACATTATTGCTAATCTTCGAGGAGAGCATCCGTATGAGGTTGCCTTATTCCCGGCTTTAGAGAAATGGGAATATTTGTTTTACGCATATGAAGGCTACTTACATCATGGGGATGAGGTTATTTGGGTAAATATTCTTCGTCATCATAGTATCGAACTCTCAAATTTTTCTAGCAATATTTTAGGGTTTCGTGAAGAAGTTTTTCCTATTCATTTTGAAGAAGCTATAAATAAGTTTATTGAAAAAAATAAGCATGTTATAGCTTTCTAAATAAAAAATCCTGACCATTATTGGTCAGGATTTTTTTGCGTCATATTAAGCTTGGACTCTTTCTACGTATTCACCAGTCTCTGTATTGATACGGATTTTCTCGCCTGGGTTTAGGAATAGGGGGACGTTCACAGTAGTACCGTTTTCCAATACTGCGATCTTGTTTCCACCACTCGCTGTTGCACCCTTGATAGTAGGAGGGCAGTCTTTGATGATGAATTCCATCTTTACTGGGAGCTTGATACTGATTATCTGCTCTTCATCATCATCGTTGTTCCAAGAGATTGCAGTTACTACTTCATTTGGCTGTAGGTATTTTATCTGATCACCTATGATACTATCTGCCAATTGGAAACGGTCTTTTGGATTCTCTGGATCACAGAACCAGTATTCACCCTTGTTTGCGAATAGAAACTTTACTTCCTTCTTGCTGATTTCAGCCTCGTCTGCCTTGTCTGAAGCGTGGAATGCTGTATTCCATGTGCGTCCAGATAGTAGACTCTTGAGCTTTACTTGGTTTTGAGGTTTGCGCTGTTGTGTGCGGGCGACGTGGTTGTCCATCACCAAACAAGGCTCATTCTCGAAAATGATAATCTTTCCTGTGCGTATATCGCTGTATTCTAGCATTGCCATATGGTTGTATATTAGACAAATTCTCCAGAAAATGCAACCTTGTTCAACCCCCGCATATTTTTTTGCTAAAAAAATGCTTTTCTCGCGCCAGTCGCGCTGCGAAGAGGGTGTTCACAAGATTCATTTTCTTACAAATTTTTATTTTTAATTATTCACCTGCGCTTGAAATTTGAATTTCATTGAAACGAGATTTGATCTCTTTGAGTAGGGAATCGGATATTTTTTTATTCTCACGTAGCCATACTCGAGTGGCATCGTAGCCACGACCCATAGGGACCTTTTCACCCTCTTTGTTTTTCATAGAGTATGATGCACCTGCTTTGTCTATCAAGCCTAGCTTTTCACCTAGGGCTATGATTTCACCCTCGCGAGAAATACCTTCACCGTAGAGTATGTCGAATTCTGTTTGTTTGAATGGGGCAGCTACCTTGTTCTTGACCACCTTTACTCGAGTGCGTGATCCGACGACGTCTTCACCTTTTTTGATCTGGGCGATACGGCGGATATCGAGACGTACTGATGTATAAAATTTTAGTGCCTTTCCACCTGGAGTAGTCTCAGGATTACCGAACATAATACCGATCTGCATACGGATCTGGTTTATGAAGATAACCACTGTTTTAGAGTGGGCGACTATTGCTGTGAGCTTGCGTAGAGCCTGGGACATTAGACGAGCTTGTTTACCTACGTGTGATTGACCCATATCTCCCTCGATCTCGTCTTTTGGTGTCAGTGCTGCTACAGAGTCGATGACTATCACATCTATCTTGCCAGAACGGATTAGACTCTCTGTGATCTCCAGACCTTGTTCTCCTGTGTCTGGCTGTGAGATTAGGAGCTCATTTATCTTTACCCCTAGCTTTGCTGCATAATCTGGATCCATAGCGTGTTCTGCATCGATATATGCACATACACCACCTGTTTTCTGGGCTTCGGCTACTACATGTAGGGCAAGAGTAGTCTTTCCAGATGATTCTGGTCCAAAGATCTCGATGATTCTACCGCGGGGTAGTCCACCTACTCCAAGTGCCATATCCAATCCTACTGATCCAGTAGAGATTGTATTTACATCCACCTTTGCTGTCTCTCCGAGTGTCATGATGGCACCTTCACCGAATTTAGTCTGAATAGACTTAATTGTATCTTCGATGGCACTGCCTGTTGTCTTTGGTTCTTTCTTTGCTTTCTTTTGCATGATATTTTTATGAATTTCTAAAATTAGTTTTCTAATAATGCGACTTTTTGTTCATCCTTGTATACTACTTGGAATTGTTTCTTTGATGTATGACCAAATTTGTCTTGGGCCTCGATCGTCACCACACCCAGTCCGTCTAATAGGGCTATAGGCTCCTTGAATGTGCCGTCTTTGTCTATAAAGATCTCTCTACCATTTAGGCTGATGTAGATAGCATTGCGAGCATTACCTTTGATAAAGGCAAGAGGTGATTCGCTGGATAGCTCTATGTCTGCTTTTACTTTTACTCCATTGATCACAACTCTCATTTTTGAATATGAGTACACAGATATAGATAGGAATAATGCCGTACACAATCCTGCGCCTACCCACCACTTTACCGGTCTTTTTTTGATAGATGATGTCATATTAGATCTGGTCTGTGCCTATATTATCGACTGGTCTTTCTAATACATCACGAGGTTTTGATCCATTTGCTGGACCAACTATTCCTCGGTCTTCTAGCATATCTATCAGCTTTGCTGCACGAGCATATCCCACACCCAGCTTTCTTTGGAGGAATGAAGTAGAGGCTTTACCTGTCTCAATTACGATTTGTCTTGCATCTTCATATAGATCATCATCTCCACCTTCGTCTGTGAGACTACCGTTGAATAGATTGTTTCCGTTCTCTATAGAACCAGATAGTTCTATTGTATCTGGTAGTTCGTCTATGTATGCATCTTTTAGATACTCTACGACTTTCTTTACTTCATCTTCGGATATAAATGCGGATTGTAGACGCTCTGGCTGACTCATCTCTGCACCTGCGTAGAGCATATCTCCAGCACCGAGCAATTTCTCAGCACCAGCTTGGTCTAGAATTGTACGAGAGTCGATCTGGGATGCCACTTGGAGTGCGATACGAGTAGGGACATTGGCCTTGATTAGACCTGTGATGACATTTACAGATGGACGCTGAGTAGAGAGGATGAGGTGAATACCCACAGCACGAGACATCTGTGCTAGACGCACAATACCGCTCTCCAGCTCCCTAGGATATGTCTGCATTATATCTGCCAGCTCATCGATGATGATGACTATATATGGCATACGCTCTAGTTCGCCACTCTTGTCTTTGGCTAGTATGTTTTCGTGGTAACTGCTGATATCTTTTACTGAATGTGATTCTAGTATGTCATATCGGCGATCCATCTCTTTTGCTGCCCATTTTAGTGCGAGGATTGTCTTCTTTGGGTCTGTGATTACTGGTGTGAGTAGGTGGGGGATCTTGTTGTAAAGGGTGAGCTCTACACGCTTTGGGTCCACCATGATAAATCGCAAATCCTCGGGACCGTTTCTGTATAGTAGGGATACGATGACAGAGTGGATAGTCACAGATTTTCCAGATCCTGTAGTTCCGGCGATCAATGCATGAGGCATCTTGGCTAGGTTGCCGAATAACGCCTTGCCGGATAGTCCACGGCCCAGAGCGATCATCAGTGGTTTTGGTGCATTTTGGAATTTATCATCTGCTAGGAGGGTCGCCATACCAACTGTTGATTTTGCTTTGTTTGGGATTTCGATACCCACTAGAGACTTGCCTGGGATAGGGGCCTCGATACGGATAGGGTGCGCAGCTAGAGATAGGGCTAGGTCATTTTGGAGTCCTACGATACGAGAAAGTTTTACACCTTGGGCAGGCTTCAGTGCATATCTAGTGACTGTCGGACCGATAGTCACCTCATCCATTTCTACTGGTATACCGAAATTCAAAAGTGTTTTTTGAATGACATTCATATTTGATTTTACGTCTCCGACATTAGCCTTGCCACTATCCTTTTCAAGGAGTGTTAGTGGGGGAGGAGTATAAGCTTTTGATACAAATTTTTTAGATTTTGGAAGTGGCTTTTCTATGAGCTCTCTCTCTTCGGGAGTCTCTTCATACTCCTCTTCTAGTGACTTTGTTTTTTTAGTTGGGATGGACTCTTCTTCACTTTGAATTTGTACTTCTTCGTTGTTGTTTTCGATGCGAATATCTTGCTTGAAGAATGCTACTATTCTAGTCCAGATTTGCATTAGATTTGGGCGCTCATCAAAGAGTACTAATAGGGATACTATGAGCACTGTGCCTAGCACTAGTATGCCTCCAATCTCTCGGAATAATTTTACAAAAGGCCATGCCACGATGCTACCTAGATACCCACCCCAGACGAGGTTAGTAGAGACTCCAGATCCATTTGCAGTGATGTCACAGATGCCTAATACAGAGAGTATTAGAGTAGCTCCGACGACTGCATGTAGGGTAGCGACTTCGGGTCTGCCTCGTCTCATAAATGAGACTCCGAGTACTCCTAGTACGACAGGGAGCAGGTAGTATCCGATGCCTAGAAATGATCCTAGTACTTGCATCAAAAAGTCTCCAGCGATACCTCCGATTTTAAAAATTGATAATACTATTAATATTGCAAAAACAAAAAAAACAACACCCCATATACTCTGGCGAGTCTCGTCTTTTAGTTCTACTTTTCTGCGATGTTTTGATCCTTTTTTGGGTCCCGGTTTTCTCTTTCCGCTACTGGAATTTCTCCTGATGGGAGCATCATCTTCGAATTCTTCATCGTCTTCAAACTCATCTTCAATATCTTTTTTTGCCATAAATTTATGTACTAATTATATCATTTTTTAGCGTTTGAAAAAAGCAAAAAATCATAGTTTAATCTAGTATTTGCAAAGGTCTAAACTAAGTGTATAATGGACACACAAAAAGACAGTGTCTCGTATTATTTTTTATAAAAAAGACAATGAACGACCAAAAAGACAAACTAAAAAACAAACAGACAAACACCTCAAACGGCTATATGGGTTCTAGTGTCCGTAACAATAAAAGCATTGATAATAAAGATGTTTATTCTTTTGTATTGAAAAAGACAGAGAAGCTGGTAGCGGCCCTGTATATGGTCACGGACTGTATGGACACAGACGATGCAATCAAGATGAAGATGCGTCTACGAGGGGTAGATGTCCTATCTGCTGTGCATCAGATATCTGTTCTTTCTCCTGTAGAAAAACATACACATCTCACCTCCGTACGACTGCAGATAAATGAGATAATCTCACTGGTGGATATATCATCTACTATCGGTTTTATATCAGAGATGAATGCTCGGATATTGCGTAGAGAGTTTGAAGTTTTGATTCAAGAACTAGAGCTACATCAGGGTAAAATCGAGGGCGCGGAAGATGGTAAAGAAAGATTCGAAAACCGTAAAATTTCGGAATTTATATTGTCAGAGGAAATGTTCAAGATTGATGATTCTAGATCTCTGTCTGTGCACACAGGCACATCTAGCCCGATGGGTGGTATAGGTCAAAAAAAGACATTTGTGTCCCTGGGAAATAATCAAGGACTAAGTGCTCTCTCAGACAGGACGAAGAGTCAATCTTACTCTAAAGGACAGGAAGATATATCACTCATAAAAGAGGATAGGTCTAAAAAAATAAAGGATATCATAAAGGACAAAGGTGGAGATGCCGGAGTATCTATAAAGGACATTTCTGTATCATTCCCGCACTACTCAGAAAAGACAATTCAACGAGAATTGAACAGTATGGTTTCCCTAGGACAAATCAAGAAAATAGGAGAGAAGAGATGGAGTAGATATCAGACGATTTAGGTCCTATTTCTCCTTCTCCTTTGAGAGAAGGAAGGTGCCTCTAGAGTGGAAGATATAGGTTCTTCATCAGCCCCTAGCTCCCATATTGTAAAGGGGTTGGGAAACTCTTAAACCCCCACCTATTTATCCACAACTTGCCCTTGTATTGCTTGCATATTGCATACGGGGTGTTATATAATGGATGTACATCTAGTACTGGCTTTTTTAGTCAATATGTGCTAGTATGTAAGT
>JBEBAY010000078.1:0-9249 GCA_041158645.1 Candidatus Parcubacteria bacterium
TTTTGTATCTTTTCGAGATCTTCATCACTGAGTTTGTCTGTTGTGAAATCGATGTCGTAATAAAAGCCATTGTCGATAGCAGGCCCCAAAGTTAATTGTGCATTTGAATAATGTTCTTTTACAGCTTGAGCCAAAAGATGGGCAAGTGTATGGCGGATATTTGCCAGTTTTTCAGTATTTTGCATATCTTTCCATAATAGCATAAAAAGATATATAACAAAGGACTATTTGCATTTTATGTAAAAATCAGTATACTTGTATCTATGGTAGTACGAATGCGACATACACGTTCTCATACAGGGAATCGACGCTCACATCATGCATTGAAGGGCACTGTTTTTGGTGCTTGTTCAAATTGTCAGGCTCCAAAGGAGACTCACTCAGTTTGTAAAAACTGTGGCATGTATCGTGGTAGAAAAGTTCTTGATGTAGTGAAGAAAGTTACAAAAAAAGTAGCAAAAACAAAAGCTAAATAGGTCCTAGGTGTTAGTTGCTAAGTTCTAGTATCTATACTAGCCCCTAGCAACTAGAAGCTAGTCCCTAATTAAAAAATTATGGCAAACAGGCACCTTTCACGTTCAATTGTTCTCCAAACACTCTTTGAGTGGGATTTTGGTGTGAATAAAGATGAAGCTCCTAGTGACATGCTAGAGCGTAATATCGAAGAATTCGGTCCTGGATTAAATGATGACTCTTTTATAGAAGAGATTTTTAATGGCGTCGTAAAGAAAAAGACTATAATCGATGAGATTATAGAAAAAGCTGCGCCTGATTGGCCACTCGACAAAATATCTATCGTAGATAGAAATATTTTGCGTATGGGTCTATATGAGCTTCTTTTTGGTGATCGTACACAAGTCCCTCCAAAGGTGGCTATCAATGAATCTATCGAGCTTGCAAAGAGTTTTGGTGGTGAGAATTCTAGTCGCTTTGTAAACGGAGTACTAGGTGGTGTATACAAAGAGATCGGCGAACCAGGTAAAGACGATGTAGCCAAGAAAAAGACTGTAAAATTTGTCGAGACTGATCCAGCAAAATTCCCGATTGAAAAAAAGGCAGGTGCTGTAGTATATGCACGCCACGATGGCAAGATACATTTTGCTTTTGTTCACGACGTATTCGGATACTGGACTCTTTCAAAGGGTAGTATTGAGGACGGTGAGAATGAAGAGCAAGGCGCAATCCGCGAGATAAAAGAAGAGATGGATCTAGATATAAAAATCAAGGAAATTCTAGGACGCAATGAATATATCGCAAACCATCCAGAAAAGGGCAAGATCCGCAAGCAAGTTGTGTTCTTCCTAGGTGAGTCAGACTACACAGAGATCACATTGGAAAAGGGTACAGGAGGCCTCGACGGAGCACAATGGTTCCCGATAGAAGAGATTGCCGGACTTCGTATATACGAAAATATGGTTCCTCTTTTGACAAAATCTATTGAAATATTAACAAAGAATTAGGTTATAGCTTCTGGGTTCTAGTAATACTAGCTCCTAGGCACTAGCACCTATAAAAACTATGATTGATTTTACAAAATTCGAAAAAGAAGTAGATATCGTTTTTAATGATAAGAGATTACTAGAGCAGGCCTTTATACACCGCTCATATATAAATGAAAATTCAGGATCCCGACTCTCTCACAATGAGCGTCTGGAGTTTTTGGGTGATGCTGTATTAGAGCTAGCAGTTACAAATTATTTGTATTTGAAATATCCAAATTGTGATGAAGGTGAATTGACCGCTTATCGTTCTGCATTAGTAAATGCTGTGATTATAGGTGAAGTAGCCGGAGAGCTGGGTATGAATAATTATCTCCTCCTCTCAAAAGGTGAATCAAAAGATACAGGTAAAGCTCGCAGTTATATACTTGCAAATACATATGAGGCATATGTGGGTGCTGTATATCTTGATCAGGGCTATGGTGTGGCCGAGGAGTTTATCGCACGCACATTATTTGGTAAGATAGATATGATCGTAGCAAAAAAATTATGGCGCGACGCAAAGAGTCTAGTTCAGGAAAAATCACAAGAATATGTAGGTGTGACTCCATCATACAAAGTAGTCAGTGAATCAGGACCTGATCATGACAAGCATTTCACAATCGCAATATATTTTGGTGATGATAAGATCGCAGAAGGTAAGGGCAAGAGCAAGCAAGAAGCCGAACAATCTGCCGCACGCAATGCACTAGAATCAAAAGGCTGGCTCGACTAGTTTTCCGTTTTAAGGAAAAAAATATGACATTAAAATCAATTGAGCTTTCTTCATTTAAATCATTTGGTAAAAAAAGCGTTGTAAATTTTACAACGCCTGTTACTGCTGTTGTGGGTCCGAATGGTTCAGGAAAGTCCAATATCGTGGAAGCTATCAGATTCGTACTAGGTGAGCAGTCTATGAAATCTCTCCGTGGAAAAGGTGGAGTGGATTTAATATTCAAGGGGTCAAAATCTATATCAGCGGCTAATCGCGCATCTGTGACTATCACATTTGATAATAAAGATAAGATATTTTCTTTTACAAATTCAGGATTAGGGGTATCACTTGACTACGACGAGGTGACTGTGACTCGCGAAGTATTTGCTGATGGTGCAAATAAATATTTGATAAATAATACAGAAGTCAGACTTAAAGATATCAATGACCTTTTGTCTTCTGTAAATATCGGTAGTTCTGGTCACCATATAATATCCCAGGGTGAAGCTGATCGTGTGCTCAATGCTAGTAGTCGTGATCGCCGAGGTATGATCGAGGACGCACTAGGATTAAAGATATATCAATTCCGCATAAAAGAAACAGAGCGAAAATTAGACAAGACTGTTTTGAATATGAAAGAGGTGAGTGCTATGCGCCGTGAAGTCGTACCACATTTAAATTTTCTTAAAAAACAAGTTGAAAAATTGGAGCGTGCTCGCGAGATGCGAGAAGAACTCGGTAGTCTGTACAAAGATTATCTTTCAAAAGAATCTGCATATATAAAGCATGAGACGACAAGACTGCATCACAAGCGTCGCATTATAGATGAGAATTTGATATCTCTAGATGAAAGAATAGACCATATAAATAAAAATAAAGATACAAAAGAAAGTATATTGAATTTTAAAGAAGCTCTAAATCAAAAAGAATCATATATTTTTGGTTTGCGTTCTCGAAAGGATGAACTGACTCGCAAGCTAGGTAGAGTAGAGGGATCGATAGATAGTATTATGCGTGGGATTAATCGCGCACCAGAGGTCAAAGAAGACACTATATCAAAAGAAGCTTGGCAGTCATTTGCTGATGATCTAGAATCCTGTATAGACGAGGCAAATAATACAGAGATAGTCTCAGAGTTGAAAGATATTTTTATACGTATAAAGAACCGTCTCGGCTCTATTCGTGTGACTTCAAATAAAGATGAAGTTAATACTGTAAAAGAAGAATTAAAGCGTGAATATCTAGAATTGGAATCTGTTCGCGAAGGTATATTGATGGATATCGAATTGATTGCAAAAGAAGAAGAAGACGTCCTTGTATCTATCGGTATTATCCGTGCAGAAGAAAAAGAATTTGAAAATGAGAATCGTGATAGTGAAAAAGTTGTATACGAATTACTTTCACAAAAAAATGTATTAAATTCAGATCTGCACTCTATTTCTTTTGAAGAAGAAAAATTAGCTCAAATAAAAAATGCTTTTGATTTCGAGATGAATGAAGCCTCTGCCTTAGTTGGCCGAGAAGTTCTAGGATTCAATAGTATCGAGGTAGATGGTGCAAATGTCATTCGTACCACTCAAGATGAGTCTAGACGCAAAATAGAGCGTATTAAAATCAAATTAGAAGATGCTGGAGCTCTAGGTGGGGGTGATATATTAAAAGAATACGAAGATACTCGAGAAAGAGATTTATTTTTAGAAAAAGAATTAGTTGATTTACAAAAAAGTATCGAATCACTCCGTACTCTGATAGTAGATTTAAAAGAGACACTAGATACAGAATTCAAGCACGGAGTAGAAAAGATAAACAAACAATTCCAAGATTTCTTTGCTCTAATGTTCGGAGGAGGATCTGCATTTCTCTCTGTGACTATGGAGCATAAAAAGAGTCGCAAGAAAGATGATTTAGAAGAAGTATCAGAAGATAGTGAAGAAGATAATGAATTAGGATTTGAACGGGGTATAGAGATCAACGTGACTCTACCTCAAAAGAAAGTTAAAGACCTGCATATGCTCTCTGGTGGCGAACGATCCCTGACTTCTATCGCATTATTATTTGCTATATCACAGGTAAATCCACCTCCATTCCTAGTGTTAGACGAGACGGATGCAGCGCTCGATGAAGCAAACTCTCGCAAGTATGGAAATATGATTGAGAACCTATCTGCATGTTCACAATTAATCGTAGTGACTCACAATCGCGAGACAATGTCCCGCGCACAAGTCCTCTATGGTGTGACTATGGATATAATGGGTGCATCAAAGCTACTCTCCATAAAACTCGACGACGCCGCAGTCTACGCAAAATAAAATCTCCCCTAGGCCAGGCCTAGGGGAGATTTTATTTTGCGTATTATTTAACTATATTTTTTGGATTTATGAATGTGTAGCCTTTTTCTTTTATTGCTGTGATTAAGTCTGGGAGAGCATCACGAGACCATGTGTGCTCGTGCATCAGGATTATGGAGCCGGGTTTTAGGTTTTTTGTTATATTCTCAATAAATATTTTTTTATCTTTAGATTTTTTCTCCCAATCAAGCGAAGAGCTAGACCAATTGAATGCCATCATCCCTTGTTCATCTATATATTGCTTAGCATAAGGTGATAGTATTCCGTACGGAGCTCTAAAAAATATTGGCTTTTGGCTTGTTTCTTTTTCTATTAAGATACTGTTTGATTCTATTTCTTTTTTAGCTTTTTCCTCTGTAATCTTTTTTAAATTTTGATGACTCCAAGTATGATTGCCTATTGCGTGACCTGCCTCAAATTCTTTTTTTATAATATCTGAATGTGCTTTGTGGTTCATGCCATTTATAAAGAATATAGCCTTCACATTTTGCTCAGAAAGTATTCTTACTATGTCGTCAGATTGAGAACTAGGTCCATCATCGATAGTCAGCAGTACTATTTTTTTATCTGCGTCTGGGTTAATGGGTACTATTGTAAAATCTTTTGTAATTTTATAAGTCTCAGTACTTACTATCTCCTGCAGAGGTATTGGTTCATTATTATTTATTTTATTTTCACTTTTTATCTGTGCATCTTTCGGGGCTTCTATCTCTCTTATAGATATAATCGTATAAATAATCGGTATGATAATAATCAAACTAATTAAAAAATAAATAGGGTATTTGTATTTTCTTTTTATTGTTATGGTCATTTTAAACTAAAATATAGTCAATTGTTTTTTTGTTCATATCAGCACTAGTCACTTTGAATCGAACAGTATCGCCTAGTGTGTATTTTTTATGAGTCTTCTTGCCTTGGATGCTCATATGTTTTTTGTCGAATGTATAGTAGTCATCTCCTAGCTCTCGCATACGTACCATACCTTCACACTTTGTAGTCTTTTCTTCTACATATAGACCCCATTCTGTGACCCCAGTTATGATACCTTCGAATTTCTCTCCAATACGAGTAGACATATATTCTACTTGTTTGTATTTGATACTTGAGCGCTCGGCATCGGCTGCTTCCTTTTCACGACTACTAGCCTCTGATCCCATCTTTTCATATTCAAAGAATTTTTCTTTTGGAATAATCTTGTTGTTTAGGAAATCAGCGAGCATTCTGTGGACTATGATGTCCGGATATCTACGGATAGGGGATGTAAAATGTGTGTAGAATTTAAAGCCTAGACCCCAGTGACCGATATTCTTTGTGGAGTATATCGCCTTGGCCATAGTACGTATGATAGCTGTGTGGACAGTGTCTCGTAGTGGGCTATGCTCCAATTTACCTACGAGATTATTTATCTCATTTGCTGGGATGATGCCGTCTTTGAGTGTGACATTGTATCCTAGTTTTTTCAGGAAGAATGCTAGGTCACTCATACGCTCCTTGTTTGGTGTGTCGTGGATGCGGTACATTACAATATTTTTCTCGCCTTGTTTTTTGCTAGACATCACCTCTGCTACACGTCGATTTGCCAATAGCATAAATTCCTCGATCATTTTATTTGTATCTTGTCTTTCTTTTGTATAGACAGATAGGGGAACACCATTTGCATCAAGCTTGAATTTCACTTCATCTTGCTCCAGAGATATAGCACCCTCCTTGAATCTTTGTTTGGTTAATTTTTTTGCGATATTGTTTAGTGTATTTAATTCAAAAAAGAATAATCCAGTTTTTGCTGTGATAATCTCCTGAGCATTTTCGTATGTAAATCTCTTGTCTGAGTGTATTACTGTGCGTCCAAACCATTCATTGTGTATAACACCATTATTGTCTAGCTCGAAAACTGCAGAGAAGGTGAGTCTGTCGACTCCTTCTTTTAGACTACATAGATCATTGGATAGTTCTTCTGGTAGCATCGGTATAGTACGATCTACGAGATATACAGAAGTACCACGATTACGAGCCTCTTCATCGAGTGCTGTACCCAATCTGACATAGTGTGATACATCGGCTATATGTACACCTATCTCATAATTACCATTTTCAAGTTTTAGGAATGATAGAGCATCATCGTAGTCCTTTGCATCAAATGGATCGATAGTAAAAGTAGATATCTCTCTCATATCGCGTCTATCTGCAAAATCTTTTTCTGTTATGCCTTTTTCTGAAATTGTTTTTGCTTCATCTTCGACAAGAGAAGGGAATATCGCATCGAAACCTTTTTCAAGTGCGATGGCTTCCATCTCAGCATTGTGCTCCATCGGAGTACCGAGTACTTTTTTCACTTCACCTACCGGAGATTTCTTTGAATCTTTCCATTCTGTGATCACTACGAAAATCTTTTGGCCGATTTGTGCGCCATTTAATTTATCAGAGGGGATTATTATGTCTGCATACATTTTTAAATCACTAGGAATGAGGAAATATGTATCATGCTCTTTTTCAAGAATACCAGCAAAACCATGTTTGCTGTGTCGGAGGATCTCTACGACTTCACCTTTTTGGACTTCGTCTTTTGATTTTGGGTGTATCAATACTTTTACTGTGTCTCCGTGGAGGGCTGTATGTAGAAAAGCATGGTCTATTTCAACCTCATTGTCCTTACCTTTATTTATAGTCCCATATCCCTTGTGAGATATAGATATAATACCCTCTGCGTATCTAGAAATAGGTGTTTTAGGTTCTTTTTTGAGAATTGTTGTTTTCATGGTGATATTATAGCATAGTATTTTGCTGGATGCTTGATTATAAAAGACATATGTGCTATTATCCTTTTATGTTAAAAATCAGACTACAAAGAACAGGACGCAAGAATGACCCGGCTTTCCGAGTGCTTTTGACTGACTCAAAGAATTCAGCAAAAAGTGGTAAGTTTTTGGAAATACTTGGTTCATACAATGTTAAGAGTGGTGAGGTTATGTTTAAAGCAGACCGCATCAAGCACTGGATGAGTAATGGTGCACAAGTTTCAGATACAGTTCACAATTTCTTGGTAAAACAAAAATTGATCGAAGGTAAGAAGAAAAATGTGCTTTCAAAGAAAACTCCAACAAAGAAAAGAAAAGAACTTAAACAAGGTTAATAAAAAGTCTCCACAGTTGTGGGGATTTTTTATTGCGTGCAAAAATAAAAATATGATATAGTTATATACAGCAGTCGCGTCGCACGATTGCATTGATTAGAAATATAAAAAGAAAGATATATGATGGCAGACGACAAAGCATTCCTAGAATATGTTGTAAAGTCACTAGTAGATAATCCAAATGATGTTGTGATTGATCGTACAGTAGACGAGATGGGCGTACTCATTACTATGACAGTAAATCCTGCAGATATGGGCAAGATAATCGGCCGACAGGGTAATACAGCAAAAGCAATCCGTACATTACTACGTGTAATTGGCATGAAGAACAACGCACGTGTAAACTTGAAAATCAATGAACCAGAAGGTGGCAGACAAGATGCACCTGCAGCTGCTGCGCCAGCGCAAGCAATGTCAGCTAGTGAGGCATCAAAATCAGTAGATGCTGCTCTAGACGATCTAAAGGGAATTTAAAAACAAATAAAAAGGCCTCATCTGCTTTGTTGCAGTCTCCGGTACTTCGGTCAATGTAGAACAACTACATCTCCCTCGTATCCTCGACTGCGCCTCGCATCTGGGGTCTTTTTCTTTGTTTTTTTGATAAATGTAATATTTTGTGGTATTGTGACGGTATGAATTTTCACATAGTAACTTTATTCCCAGAGATGTTCGACTCGTACCTAGGCGAGTCTATTCTGGCGCGCGCGATAAAAGAAAAGAAGATAAAGGTAAACTTTGTGAACCCTCGAAAGTTTGTTTCTGGAAAGTATAAAAAGGTGTGGCCAGATGGCAATGTATCGCTACAGATAGACGAGCGTCCGTATGGTGGCGGTCCGGGCATGGTAATGATGGCGGAGCCGATGATCAAAGCTATTGATAGTATTGTTAAGAAGCTTGAAAAGAAGAAGAATGCAAAGACTATGATTATAAACTTTGTTCCATCTGGAGAAAAGTTTACAACTGATTTTGCATACAAGACTACAAAAAAATATACTGATGTTGTAATGATCTGTGGACGATACGAAGGTGTAGATGCCCGTGTAGACAAGGTATTTAAAACAAAAATAATCTCCATCGGAGATTATGTTTTAACAGGAGGGGAGCTACCTGCAATGATTCTCGTAGACTGTATGGCACGGCAGGTGCCGGGAGTATTGGGTAATTTTGATTCTCGTGAGGAGGCGAGAGTGTCTAGTAGTGAGATATATACAAGACCTGAAATTTTTGAATATAAAAAGAAGAAATACAAAGTTCCTCCAGTTTTATTGTCTGGGGACCATAAAAAAATAGAAGATTGGAAGCTTGTTAAAAAATAAAACGAAACTTGAATCACTTGTATTCAAGTTTCGTAATTTTTTAAGATAGCGCCTGTTGTGCTAACTTTTTTAGTGAATTTTCAGACCTATTAAACATATATATGTCGTAAGGTTGAACAGTTTTAGGAGGGTCAAAAGGTACGAATTCTTCTAAGGAAAAAATTTTCTCCGATACTTTTTTGCTGACGATTATCGTAGCGTTCCACTTTCTTTCCTCAGAGAATTCAATGGTGTCATTGAGTTTTAATGATATTACAGAGTA
>JBEBAY010000079.1:0-9575 GCA_041158645.1 Candidatus Parcubacteria bacterium
TCTACATAGAATACAGTAGGATGAATTGGCTTTTGAGATTTATTATAAAACTTTACGAGAGATACGAGTCCTCCTTCAAAATAAAAAGTAGTAGACGGAACCTCTAATCCTAGTTCGGCAAACCATATCACATCATCAAAATCTGCATTTTTCTTTGTGAGAACGGCTTCTCCCATATCTCGAGCATCTATGATATGTATGCGTAGGCCTTTTACAAGATATGCTTGCTGACGCAAATGATTAACTATTGTATCCCAATCAAATTTTACTTGTTTAAATATTTCTACATCAGGTTCAAATGTGATGATAGTGCCGTGAGCTTTTGAATTAGCTACTTTTTTTACAGCAGCCTTCTTTTTACCCTGAGAGTATTCCTGCACAAAAACACCACCATCTCGATGAACGCATGCACGTGTATAAATAGACAGAGCATTAACTACAGAGGCACCCACTCCGTGTAGACCTCCAGATACTTTATAACCAGATTCATCACCTCCAAATTTACCTCCAGCATGTAGAGTAGTCATCACAGTTTCTAGAGCTGAAACTTTTGTCTTTGAGTGTATATCTACAGGAATACCGCGTCCGTTGTCAGTCACACGCACACGATTTCCAGGCAAAAGAACTACCTCGATACGATCTGCATATCCACCCATAGCTTCATCGCGTGAGTTGTCGAATATTTCCCACACAAGGTGGTGCAATCCATCAATACCAGTAGAACCGATATACATACCCGGGCGACGGCGCACTGGCTCTAACCCCTCCAAGACTGAGATCTCATCCGCCCCATATTTACCCTTTTTTGTTTCGTCTTTTGCCATTTTTATAAAAATTAAAAATAAAGAAAATATCTCATAAAACTAAGATATTTAGTATGTATATTATAACAAAAAAACACTAAAGATACTAGTGTTTTTTTGTTATAAAAGCTTTATTTATCAACGCTTTAATCGTATATTGTAATATTTTTTAGCAACAAGGAGAATAAATATTAATACAATTAGATAAATAGAGTATTTGATATATGTAGACAGTGGACTTCGTGGCAATGGATCTATACTTGCAATAATAGTAGACCCCGCATAACTAGTAGCTCTTATACTGATCAGACTACGCCTATTTTGGTCTTCGAGAAGATAAGGGCTATTTATCTCTTTCCACTCACGATGACCCTCCTTTATCATCACACTCTTTATCCCTGTATCCTTATCTGTGGCTTTAAAGACTAGCGCATAATGATTATTAAAAAGATTTGGATCTTTCACAACATCAAACTCTACCTGGGGATTTGAATCTACTTTATTTTGGAAAACAAAATAATTATCAACATTTTGTAATTTTACAGAGGAACTCTTTGGGGACAATTCTACTATTGAACCTGACCCATCATTCTTTGTAATATAAAATTTTGAAGTAGAAAAATCTAGATCACCGGGTTTTATACCATTGAAAACCATTCGCAATACTATGCCTGGTAATTTAGATTGTGGATTGAATGGATCAATGACACCATTGAAGCCATTTGGAGCTATGCCAGAAAAACTAATTTTACCACTTTCTAATACAGGTTTTTGTATCCAAGTATTGAACATTGATTTTCCGTCTTCATATCTCACAAAAAAAGTAGTATCTGGAGAAAAGTTAAAACTACCTTCTATCCCATTATAGGATTCCCCCTCTGTGTCCAATAAAATATCTACATAAAACTGCTCACCAAGACCCACCGAATTGCTAGATGGTTTGATATACAAATTAGCAGCAGATACCTCATAAAAAGGGATCACCATCAAAGCAAACAAAAATAATATTATTCTATAGTTAAAATTTTTCATAAATTATCCAGTCCAGTAATAAGCCAAAATACTAAAATCAACGAGTGTTACATTTTTATCGTTGTTCAAGTCTACCTTTGAAGGTGGATTACTCTTTTTATACCAAAAAGCCATAATAGAGAAATCTGTAAGATTTATTCTATTGTCACAACTAATATCACCTTTTTTTAAAGAAAAACATGTATCATCTTTTTCTTTATTTATATTACTCACTAGGAATTCTACTGGGGCAGAAAAAGAACTGGGTTGATTTTCTAATATTGCTTTTGACTTTGTCTCGTGTTTACCTAACTCCAAAGGAGTAGTATCCAGGTTATAAAGATATAGACCTGCTTTACTGGATTTTACATTGTAGAATCTTTCCACTGGAGAATGAACTGATATAGTAATCTGTGCTTCAGGTGCCGAGTGCCCAAATATTTCAAGATTATCACCCTGCTTGACCTGACTCTTGTCAACATTTACGGTCGGTGACAGGAAAATATTTCCAATATTCACAGTGGTTCCTGCTGTAACAAAAACTGGGAAAGAAAAAGAAACAGATCTGAGATTCTTTGGATCTTCCCCAAATACTGAAAATGTATAGGTATCTGTGCTGAGCCCTGTTATAGAAAGAGAAAATTTTGCAACAGGATCAGATATTGTAGTGGCTACCAATTTACCATCTTGCAATACAGAAACCTTTGAAAGAGGATAAGCTATGCCGGAAATATTTACAGTAGTCTGTATGGATACACCACTGCTACCGCCCCCTCCGCCTCCACCGCCTCCGCCACTACTACTACCACTTCCTCCACTATTATTATCTACTTCACCATTACCACTATTAACTCTAGCACTTATTGATAAGCTAGATGAATTGATAACAGTAACAGAACTCACAAAGTGAGGTACTATCATAGATAGTAGCACAAAAAAACAAAGAGATAATTTAAATATATAAAAATCTTTATTCATGAGAAGCATCGTGTAGTTTCATCCCGGCACGAGCTTTCTTAATGATGTATCTGTTGTATCTGACGAGAAGTTTTTTACCAAAGAATAATATGATTGAAAATACAAATAAAATACAAATCAATAATTGCCAAGGAAATACAAAAAAGAATGTATTATCCGTAGTTCGTATATTTTCTTTTCCATACACAAGATCAAGAGTAGCAACATAAGGACCTATAGCAAAATTGGACCATTGATAAGAAACTCTATCAAAAAAAGAGGAGATAAAACCTGTTGGTGGTATTTTGTTTTTATCTGCTGGTTTTTTAATCCAGTCAACTTCAAAAAGACGAGTACTGCGAGGCAAGATATTACCAGATACAGAGTTAGCATTTATACGCTCTGTGGGATAATAAACTGTGTTGTGTATTATTATATTACCTGCTGGCTTTACGCGATCATTTCCATCATTTTTGAATCGATATTCAAAAGTTACAGGCAAAGAATTATAAAATCTTTTACTATTCTTTGTTTTAAATCCTGCTACTCCTCCAGCTTCTAGAACATCACCATTTACAGACAAGAGCACTAGGGTACCAGTCTTGGCACCTACAGAAACCTGCCCCCCATCCTTTGGACTACTAGTACCGAAAAACACAACAGCAAAGTGACCACCAGCATAAGCATCCTTGGGAATATTTATATTTAGCAATACGTCTTTTGATCCTCCAGGTGGCACAGTCACAGATTCAGCACTCGTAGACATCCATGTACCCAATCCATTTTTGGGTTCTACAAATTTTGGACTACCAGATTCACCTTGTGCTTCAAAATTCGCAAATGATACATAATATGTCTGAGCCTGAGATTTATTGTCGTTGAACAATGTAATAGGTTTGGAAATACTTGAACCAGCATCTCCATTTATCTCTATGCGCGCAGGAGAGAGAGTAAGAGCATAAGTATTTACAGGATAAAATACCACCAATAGTGCAAATAGGGATAGGCTTACAGAAAAATATTTAGTGATATTCATCGAATTCATTTAGATTTGAGTGTTATTTATTAGAAATTACCAGTAGCTACGTACGTATGATTCGTAGTATAACTACCTGCTTCTGTTACAGGTGAGATGTTAGCAATATATCTTACTGAATATGTATTAGTAAGAGACGCAGCAGTTGCGGCAGCAATCTCATCGGATACAGAGGAAGTTGCAGCATAAGCATATCCAGCTGCTGCATATGGGGCTGATACTGTACCAGAACCAGCTCCAGATACGTTAAGACGTAGGCCAAATTGTTCAGATCCTACAGTAGAAGCAGTGTTTGTATCTGGGTCATCGATTGTGTTTCCACCAGAAGTCAATGTTGCACCTTGTACAAACAAACTATACCCCCCAGGAGAGTTTGTAGAGGCAGTCATATTAAATGCCTCTGCTTCAGATGAAGCACATGCACCAGCACCCGGATCTGTACCTTGAGCAAAACAAGCACCACTAGATGCGAGGTTACCAAAGTATATAGTATTGTCTGAAAGAGTGAATGATATTGTCGGCTGCACAGTAGCAGCTACAGCTACTACACCATTAGAAATTATCGGTATAGCTAGTGATCCTGTATCAGTAAAAGTTCCTGAGATTGAAAGGATTGTTGTACCAGCACTACCATTAGTGATCTGCCTTACTCCAGTTGACTGGTTTGTGGCATGCGTACCTATCAATATAGTGATGACACTACCCCCTGCTACAGCAGTAGTACCATTTGTAAGAGTGATAACTGTACCAGATGTACGGACAGCTCCCCATGTAGCACCCGATGGTGTCGCCGCCAGAGTGACATTTACACCGTCGTCTTTTACATCCATATCAGTATAGTCGAGAGCTGCAGCGATACTAGTACTATTGTTAAAAGTCAAAATTATAGTTTGACCTGAAGCTACTCCAGTAGGAGTAGTAAATACAATAGTATGGTTTGCTGCAGTAGATGCTGTGAGGTCTGTCACTGTATCTGTGAATGATGTGATCGATGCTGCATTTGCAACAAGAGGATTCATCAATCCAGAAGACACGACAAACAATGCGACTATAGTTAGAAAACTTGTAATTTTTTTAATCATAAATAAAAAATAAATTAATAATAACTAATAAATAAATTTCACTAATATATTTTAACATATACATTTATAAAAAGATATATCAAAATAGAAAATTAATACTAAAAATTCGCAGTTACGATGTAAATTAGATTTGTGGAGTAATTACCAGGATCTAGGAGTGTGTCTATGGTCGCAACCGTATGTATACTATATGTAGTAGTCACACCATTCCCCGAGGCAGCAGATGCTACTATGGTTTCAGTATTCGCATCTGCATCATAGGCAAAGCCTGATCCGTCATAAGGGGTGACCACTGCTCCGACACCCCCGCTAGCATCTGCTCTTATGCCAAAGGCTTTAGTCCCAGCAGATGGTGTCGTATTTGCACCTCCGATTGCATCGATTGTAGATGCGCCATTCTTTAATGGATCACCTCGAACATACAGACCATACCCCGATGCTGCATTAGTAGACACATCGATTGTATAGGATACTGTATCTGTAGCACTACCTACCCCATCACCTGTAGCATATCGAAGTCCTGAAGAAGAAAGATTACCAAACCCTACATCTGAATCAGAAATGTTAAATGTTATAGACTGAGGTACAACCTTTGCACAAACTTTATTATTATAAGCAGCAGGAGATCCTACGTGAGAATTTGTAGTTGTATTAGCCATTGAAAAAAGAGTGGTATCGTAACCTGTACAATTTGTCGCTTGGTATCCAGTAGTAATAACATCACCAGCATAACTAGAAGAAAGACATGCATTAATGCTGTAATTTGATTGACTAGTTTCTTCTACGTGAGAATTTGTCCCCGATATCCCTGATAGTTTTATAAATGGAGCGTAGTTTCCTGAACATGAATTACCGAGTCCAACTACCCCATTGCAACATACAACATTACCATCATATGTGGCAGTAGCCTGACTAGGCAGTTCAGCGTGAGCATTACTAGAACCAGACAATCGAAGTAATACTGTATCGGTACAAGATGCTGCCGTAGTTATAGAGCAAGACAAAGCTGCTGAAGCGATAGATATAGGTATTAAGACAAACAGAAAAACCCCAAAAACAAAAAAGTGCTTATAAACTTTTTTTGATATAGTGAACATCAAAATAGTTAGATTACTCTAAATTTTTTACTTCGACCTTCACGTTAGGTACACCATCATCACGAGAAGAAGCTTTTACGATTTCTTCAATCTTGTTAACTATTTCTTTTGGATCATACTGACTCTTTACTAAATACAATACTGCTCCCATAGAAAGAGCTTTCTCAGCGTCCTCTTGGCCAGCTAGATTGGTCAACATTATTACAGGTATTTTCTTTAATTTATCGCTATTTTTGATGTGCTTTAGAACGTCAAAACCATTTTGTTTTGGCATCATAATATCAAGAAGTATCACAGTTGGGAGCTCTTCTATCTTTTCTAGTTTAGATATTGCTTCATCACCGTCAAAAGCCATCTCGGTATTATATCCACTGAGCTTAAAAGCTCTCTCGTACATACGACTCATCAATGGGTCATCTTCGGCCAAAAATAATATAGTTTTCATATATATAATAATATAATAGATATACTAATAATGCAATAAATCAACGTTTAGAATCTTGTATTTTTAAACAATTTCATCTATAGGCAATGTAAAGAAGAATGTACTACCCTCACCGACTACACTCTTTTCTAGCCCTATAGTCCCACCTAATTTAGAAACCAATAATCTTGATATATATAGACCTAAACCTGTACTCTTGGTAACATCACGAGTCAATATATGCTCCCCTGCTGGTTGGAATTTTCTGAAAAGCAGTTTTTCGTTTTTGGCAGAAATGCCAGGTCCAGTATCGGATACACTGATCTTTACAAAGTTTCCATAGACTGTAGTTTTAACAACAATATCTCCTTCTTTTGTAAATTTAATGGCATTCCCCAACAAATTCATTAGAACTTGCTCCACCTTACCCTGATCTGCAAACAAATTAATTTTATCACTTGATTTTGATTCAAATTTTATAGATATATTTTTTGTTGCAGCCATATCATCTATGGATTTTATTGTTTTATTAATAATATTAAGTAATTCAAATTTATTGTTCTTTATTTCAATCTTACCTTGTTCCAATCTAGAAGCGTCCAAGAAGTCATTCACAATACCGATGAGTCTCTTACTTGCATCGTTTATGTCCTGAAGCATTTCATTTGCCTCTTTATCTTTTACTTTATCTGAATAAAAATCTAAAAGCATACTACTATTACCTCGTATTGCAGTCAGAGGTGTACGTAGCTCGTGTGAGGCAACAGCAAAAAACTCTTCTTTGCTTCTTGCTACTATTTTTTCTTCAGTTATATCCTCCAACAACAAAACGTATCCGATATTTTCACTCTCTCCTTTATCAGAAATAATAATCGGGGCGATAATTCCCTTGAACACTTTATCATTCAAAGAAATCTCATCCAGTTCACAAACCTGTTTATTTTTTGAACATTGCTCAATTTTAACTTTCAAATTAAAATCTTTATCAAAAAAACCAACCATATCATCTAAGGAAATATTTTTATTTTTGTCGAAATGAAAAATATCCATAATGGCATTATTTCTCATAATAATTTTGTTTTTATTATCAGCTATGATAAACCCGAATGGGATACTATTAATAGATGATAGTAATCTAGCACGTTCCTCCTTGAGTTCTTTTGTTCTTTCTATTACCTTCAATTCCACACTCTCTTTTTCTTTTACAAGAGCTTCTTCCAGCGCTTTTTCTTTTGATATATCAGTCTCTAGACCTACAAAGAACTTAATCTCGCCATTATCATCCAAAACCGGTGAAATAATTGCCTTAGATATATATATCTCACCATTTTTTCTTTTATTTTTTATTTCACCAGCAAAAGTTTTCTTGTCTTTTTTTATAGTCTCCCACATTTTTACATAGAACTCAGGAGGCATTTGCTTACCCCATAGAGATGGATTCTGACCTACAACTTCATCATTGGAATATCCAGTGATAGTAGTCACAGCAGGATTAGCATATATAACAGTACCGTCAACATTTGTTATTATCACATGTTGACTTGTATTTTCGATCACTAATTCAAATTTTTTAAGTTCACTGGCCTGAATTTCAGATATCTTTTTTTCTTTTTCAATATCTTCAAGAAGATTCACAACTGCCTTTTTTGTATTTTCCAGATCTTCAACTTTTTCATTAAGCTGTATCGTTCGATCTCGAACTTCAGATTCAAGATTAAATTTATACTTTGATAAATTTTTTGCCATATCATTAAAAACGGTAGATATTTCACCTATTTCATCTTTAGAATTTAAATTTAAATTTACACTGAAATCACCATTTTTAATTTTAATAATTTCATCCCTTAATTTTTTAAATGGTCTAATAAATAGATTTCCACCCCAGTAGACTACAAGACCAACAAAAAGTCCTACGATAATCATTGTTAAAATAAATATTGCTGTTGTTTTTCTTGCTGGAGCAAAAGCTTCAGACAAATCTATCTCTGTCACAAAGCATGATTTTAGTTCTGGAAACCAGCTCCAGTGACCAATAACTTTATCTCCATGATAATCTACATTAATACCTGAAAAAGAAGAACCTTCAAGGCATCTTTTAATGTGTGGAAGGTATATTGTTTTTATAAATGCAGAATTCGGTTCCTTTGCCAGGTCAGTAACAGCCATATTAAATGAATTAATCAAAAAGGATTCCCCCGTTTCTCCCAACCCTGAACGAGAGGTAACAATTTCACTTATTTCATTAATACTTATTATACCTACGATTACACCAACAAATTTATCTTTCTCATCTTTTATTGGAGTAGCAATAAACATCGATGGCTTATTTGTTTGAATATCAAAATAATAATCTTGAATTACTGTTTTTTCCTGAGCCTTGCTAAAGAATAGTTCACCTGATTTGAATTTACCTTCTTCATTTTTTATTGTAGAAAGAACAACTTTGCCTTCTTTATCTAAAATGGAAATATCAGACAAGGCCTTATTTTCAATAGATATATCCAATAATTCAGAAAGTATTTTTCTCCCATCTATTTTATTATTTTTATCCAGAAATTTAACTAATTCTTTTTTCTCTTGTGCTAAATATTCAATCTCCGCAATACCAGTTTTGAGATAAAGATTAACGCTGTTTTTCTTTAATAGAGAGATACTCTCTATGTGTGAATATATCTGTGTTTCTATAGAATTCCTGAGTGCAAAAAAGGAAATAGATCCACCAATAATAACAACAAAGAGCATGATAACCTCAATAAAAATTATTAATTTTTTTGTTAAGCTAAATTGCATCTTATTTATTGTAAATAAGATTTATAAACCTCATTGTATATAAATCTTCAAAATCTACCTGCTTCTCTAATAATTTTTGCTCATTTAGCATTTTTTGTGACTTACCCCAACCTATATCATCCATAGACCCAAGATTGGCTGTACCGGTATGAATCAATGGTGCTGATGATCGCAACATGAGAGACTCATGGTCTCTATTGCTTGATGTGGCATATTTCAAAATATAATTCACGGCTTCTGATTCATTTTCTAATGCATACGACCATCCATTTATTGTTGATCTAACAAAACGCTCAACCAGAGATGGATTTGTTTCTATTAAATTGTCTGTAGTAAACAAGACATCAGCATACATATCGACTCCATAATCTGCAA
>JBEBAY010000080.1:0-2966 GCA_041158645.1 Candidatus Parcubacteria bacterium
TGCGAGGTGATTCCGCAGAATCAAAATTATGGCAACATTGGCAATATTCGGACGTGTTTTGTTTGGAGCGTATTTTCTTTATTCAGGTATAAATCATTTCAAGAATCAAAAGAGTCTTGCAGGTTATGCAAAATTCAAAAAGGTTCCTTCTGCAGAAATGGCAGTGCTCGTAACTGGAGTCATGCTAGTTGTCGGAGGTGCTGGTTTGTTGCTAGGTATAAATTATGTATACACTCAAGCTTCAGCTTTGATTTTAGTATTGTTTATGGTTCCTACTACATTCATAATGCATAATTTCTGGGAGGAGAAGGATGCTACTGCAAAGATGAACGATCAGATCGCATTCATGAAGAACGTAGCCCTAATCGGCGCACTCCTAATGTTCTTGTAATTTAAATGTTTGATTAAAAACCAGTCCTAGGCCTTGCCTGGGACTGGTTTTTTTTATTGGTTTTTTAAACTGTTTTACTATATAATCCAAATATGGAAAAAGGTACACTTTATATAGTAGCTACTCCGATTGGCAACCTCGAGGATATGACACTGAGGGCTATTCGCATACTCGGCGAGGTGGATACGATACTCTGTGAGGATACTCGTACTACACGTGTACTCCTCAGTAAATACGATATACACACAAAATGTGTCAGTTATCATGCACATAGCACAAAAGGCAAAGAAAACGTGATTATTCAGATGTTGTCAGAAGGCAAGAATCTGGCCCTTGTATCTGATGCTGGTACTCCGTGTATTTCTGATCCTGGTGTTATGCTCGTGGCGCAGGTATATGAATCATTTGGCTCCGAAGCACGCGTGGTGCCTATACCTGGGGCAAGTGCCTTGGTATCAGCTATATCAGCTTCTGGTATCTCTGCAGCTGAATTTATATTTCTAGGATTCCTGCCACACAAGAAGGGTAGAGAGACTTTGTTTAAAGAAATCTCTGGTGGAGAGCGTACTTATGTATTCTACGAATCTAGTCACCGTATAATGAAGACACTCGAATCACTATCAAAAGTACTCGATGAAAAACGTACTGTGGTAGTCTGCCGTGAACTGACCAAGACTTTTGAGCAATTTGTAAAAGGTGATGCAGAATATGTGCTTGACTATTTTACAAAAAATACAGATAAAGTCCGTGGCGAATTTGTCGTCATTGTAGCTCACTCTTAAATAGTTTATAATAAAATAATGAGAAAAGAACGCATACTTTTAATTTTAGGTATATTAATCGCTGTTTTGCCTTATTTGGGTTTTCCTAATCTTTTTAGATCAATATTGATTAGTATTTTTGGTTTACTTGTTTCTTTTATTGGTTACCATTTTTATGTAAATACCAAGAAGAGAATTTATTCAGAAGAAAACAATATGCAACCATTTGTAGATAGCAACAATACTAACCAATAAAAAATGACAATAATAATCAAGAAAAGACATTTTAAAATTTTTATCACAATGTTTGTTTTTGTGCTACTTTGTTTTTTCTTGTATCTCTATATTTCAAACACAAGAGATTTACCAAGCAATGATAATGTTAATTCTAATATAGCCTCTAATTCCGAGACTGTTCTAGATGCAGATTCAATACCCATAGACCCTGGCGCAGTAGTGCCCAAAATTGCTACTCATATATCTACTCCAGATCAAGTAAAAGCACTTTATATGTCCAGTTGGATAGCGGGAGTGCCGAGTCGTAGAGCAAAACTGGTAGATATTATAGATAAAACTGAATTGAACGCTGTAGTTATCGATATAAAAGATGCTACAGGTCGTGTGTCTTTCAAAACAGATGATCCTTTTATTACAGAGCTAGGTTCTGTGGAGAATCGAGTACGAGATATGGATATTTTTATTGATGATTTACATAAGAAAAATATTTATGTCATAGGACGTGTGTCTGTATTTCAGGACTCATATCTAACTGCAAAAAAACCAGAATGGGCTATAACTCGAAAAAGTGATGGCAAAGTTTGGAAAGATAGAAAAGGCCTTTCTTTCCTTGACCCTGCTCAAGAAGAAGTTCTGCACTATACTGTAGCGATAGCAAAGGCTTCTTATGCTATAGGATTTGATGAGATAAATTTTGACTATATCCGATATCCTTCTGATGGAAATATGAAGGATATTAATTATAAATTAAAAGAAGGTACGACTAGGTCTGATAATCTAGAGAAGTTTTTTTCTAGTCTAAATACAGAGGTTAAAAAAGAGAATAATATAATTACTTCTGCTGATGTATTCGGTCTGACTACTGAAGCAAAAGATGATATGGGTATAGGTCAGATATGGGAAAAGATAATACCTCACTTTGATTATATTTCTCCGATGGTTTATCCATCTCATTATCCTGTTGGTCAGTATGGTCTAAAAAATCCTGCAGCCAATCCTGGAATAGTTATAAATAATTCGATACTCGGTGCGATAAAAAAGACAGAAGCAATGGGTCTACCAAAATCAAAAATCCGTCCTTGGCTCCAAGATTTTGATATGGGCGCTACATACACAGATAGTCTAGTTAGGGCTCAGATTGATAGCTCAGAAAAGATAGGTGTAAATTCATGGATGATGTGGGATCCTAAAAATGTTTATACTCCTGGTGCTTTTAAAATACAAAATTAATAAAATTAAATGAATCAGATAAAATTAAATCGAAAAAATTTCTTAGTAGTAGTCTCTGTCGTATTGATAGTAGGTGTGTTTATGGGGGGATATTATCTAGGCGGTAAAAATAAGCCGATACCTGAATCCGTACCTATTATAAATATACCAAATGCTACAGATCCAAATGTGTCTACTCCGGCAGATTTTGCTCCGTTTTGGAAAGTTTGGCAAAAGATGAATGAGAAATCTATTTATGCAAACAAAAAAACAGATCAAGAAAAAGTCTGGGGTGCAGTACAAGGGCTAGCTTCATCATTGGGAGATCCATATACAGTATTCTTTCCACCAGAAGAGCACAAGCTTTT
>JBEBAY010000081.1:0-2624 GCA_041158645.1 Candidatus Parcubacteria bacterium
ACGCAAAGATAGGGTCTTCTGATTTAATGGGTTGTTTTTGGGATGTCTTCTGTACTGTAACAGTGTATTTTTTTGAATTTTTCATTGTATCTGAATATTAGCACATCCTATGTATATACTAAACAGTAATAATGTTGTTTATACTTTTTTATTTCTGATATATGTAATGTTTGATTTTGAGAAATGAAAATAAGAAAGAGATGCCCCTTCAATGTTCTCAGGAACTATAACAATTGCAGGTATATGCAGTGCTGCTGCGAGCGCGTTACCGCCAGAGAATAGTGATATAAAGAAAGCTGCCGAATGTAACATGTCAATATACTCAAATATACTTTGAGCTGTTGGTGTAACATATTGTATCTTAAGATTTGGTTTGTCTCTCATAATCTCCTCAATCTTTTTTTGCTGCAAAGTCATATCATTATATAGTCCCCATTTTCTACCACTGTACCAATTATTATCTATAAGTATTGTGTTCGATAACTCATCTTGTTTTTTTGGCGTATAGAATATTTCAGGTAACCCTTCACCATTCAAGCAAAAATCTTTTTCTAATAACTCTGTTAGTGAAAACCTGCTTTTTTCACTGTAGATTTGTGATATCTGTACAAATTCTCTAAATTCGTAAGGTTTAGTTGTTTTTTTAAATCCATGAAAATAAGGATTTTTTCCAAAGCACAGATCGAATATCTCCGAATTCCTAAATATATCTCGACATGATTCGTCGAGATAGAATTTTACACCGTACTTCTCATAGAGTAATCTTGGTAAGGAAGTATATACAAGGCAGTCACCAAGCCCTCCGAATGGTATTTTTACTATAATTTCTTTTTCCCTAATGATTCTTTCAATATTTAGCAAATAATTCTTTTTCTCTGAATGCTGAAATAAATATGCTAGTATCCTTCTTTTAATTATACTTACAAAAAGGATTGAGTCTCTAAGAGGTTTATATGTTCTAATAAAGTGATTTAAAAAGATTTTTTTTGCGAATCTTGCACAGAGAATATGCCTCAATTTTGGAATACGAACTCCTACTGTTCCTTTAGCTATACTGATCTTCAAATCTGTATTATTTAAATTATCACCTTTGATTATTCCCAAGAGCTCCTTTTTTTTGGATTTGAAATATGTTTCTTCTACTAATATTGGTCCAAGAAAGGGATTAAATCTTTCCTTGGAAAATGACTGGGGTTCTGGTGTGTTTGCTTCAAGGCTAAAAGGTTTCTGTAATTCAAACCAGATATCTTTTCTGACATTTTGAGCATCTGCCCAATAATACAAGAGTCTTTCCACTGCAATAATATGTGCATCTTCAGATACAAGGTGTTCCAATAGTCGCTCCTTGTCAGAGCTCGATAGTTGTGTGCATCCAGGTGGATACAATAATATACCTGTGCAATTATGTATAGTTAAACGCTCTTGTTTTATGCAAGAAAATTTTTTAAAGTAAAGTGTAATTTGTCTTTTCAGTTTTCTAATTATTCTGTGTATGATAGGGGATTTACTACCCATCTGTATATACTGTCTATCTGAAGTTGCTTTTGTGTAGGCGTCTTTTACAGATAGTCCTTGAAGCATAAGTTCACAGAAAGATATTTTCTCATCAATAAAAGATTTTGGAATCTCTGCATGTATATTTTTTAGTATAAGTAGGGCCTCGGTATATCTCTTGTATGTAATATATGTACAAGCTAGCCAAAACATATCTATAGGATTTTTACTCTCAGCTATTTCTTTAAACTTTGATTCCGTATAGATCTTATCGAGTATTATGTCGTTTCTAAATGCACCGGTATTGTCAATTAGAATGCTAAATATATGAGTATCAGGTTTGCTAAAGTTAAAATTGAGAATTTGTCTCTGAATATCAGGTTTGAATAAAATTAGAGATTCAATCAATACTTCAAACCAATTATAGTTCACCTTTCCATCTTCATATTCACGCACATAGTATGTTCTACCTGATTGCTGTCTGTGAAGATATGAAGCATCTTTGCATGTATAACAACGTAGATTGTGTGATAAAAATCTCCAGGCAAGTGATTGGGTATCAAAGCCATGTAATTCAGTATATCCACCAGATTTTTCAAAGGCTTCCTTGGTGAACATGAATGTGGAGTATAGAGGATTTAATGGCTCACCAGGTCTTTGAATGAGTGAGTTGAGTGGAATTTGTTCTCCTACAAATCCAAACTCATCAATACGAATAATGTCAGATGTATCGTTTCCTCTAAACTTAATTGATGTATGTATACCAACCGCATCACATTCCTTCTCTTTCATATAAGAGAGCATCTTGCAGAGACTGCCTTCAGGGAGTATGTCGTCACTATCTAAACAAAAGATAATATCGGCCCGTGCTTCTTGTACCGCTCTGTTTCTTGTTGCCCCACCTCCAAGATTTTTTTCATTTTTAAAGATTCGTATATTATCGTGCGAACTTCTTAGCTCTTCCATTAGTTGATAAGTACCATCAGTTGACCCGTCATCTACCATCACAATTTCAAATGAATTTAGATTTTGAACATAACATGAATCAACCGCTTCTTTAAGGGTTTGTGCACAATTGTAACAAGGGATAATTATGGTGAGTTCAGGCTTATGCATTCTTGTACGAAAGT
>JBEBAY010000082.1:0-2758 GCA_041158645.1 Candidatus Parcubacteria bacterium
TCGAATTCTTTAGCTAGAGCTTTCAAAGAGTGAGATATTTCAGTTACTTGGTTCACCATATTGTCATAGCTCTTTGCTGTAGACATCAATTGTAGGTAGTCCACTAGTATTAATCCTATGCCATGCTCGGCGTGCACACGGCGGCATACAGATCGCATACGGCCGATAGTATTGCCGGCTATATCATCGATAAATATTGGAGCTTTGGCTAGCTTGTCCAATGAATCGCGGATCTTTGAAAATTCACTCTCTGCAGAGATATTTCCAGTTCTTAAATTCCAAGCATTCACATTGGCATCAGCGGCGAGCATTCTGTCTACTAGCTGCTGGGTTCCCATTTCTAGTGAGAATATAACTGTTGGGATCTGGTGTTTTGAAGCGGCATGGCGAGCGATATTCAGAGCAAAGGCAGTCTTACCGACAGATGGACGGGCAGCAAGGATGACTAGGTCGGACTTTTGAAAGCCAGAGAGTAGATTATCCAAATCACGGAATCCTGTAGGTACTCCACGGAGCATACCTTTATTTTCATGCAATTTTTCAAGACGCTCCCAAGCCTCGGGTAATGATTCCTTTAGAGATTGAAATGTCTTACCCTTTGAGAATCCACCTACGCCCATGATGCGCTTTTCAGCTTGATTCACTACATCTAGTATATCCTCGATATCTTCCTTGAAGCCTAGCTCGGAAATATCTGAACCAGCCTCTATTACTTTTCTGAGTACGTGTTTTTTATTTACGATATCTGCATAGTGGCGTATGTTTGTCGAAGCGGGGACTGCATTGGTCAATTCAGATAGATATCCGATACCACCCACCTGATCGATCATGCCTTTTTCTCCTAGTCTGTGTGATACAGAGATCAAGTCGATTGGCTCACCCTTTGCAGAGAGCTCATTCATAATATTCCAAATCTGTGAATGCTTGCCAGCATAAAAAGAATCAGCATTTATAATATCTGTGATTTCGTGTATTGCACCTGGTCGGAGCATGATAGATCCGAGGACTGCTTTTTCTGAATCCACACTCTGTGGGGGAACTCTGAGATTTTCTTTTTTGATAGCCATAGGATTCATTTTAGCAGTATCTGTAAATACTTCAAAGAGGACAAGACTGTGGGTAATATGTGCAAAACTTTTGTATTTTTGCTATTATTCATATATATGAAAAAAGTTTTACTTTCAGGTATAAAACCTACTGGGGACATGCATCTCGGCAATTATTTTGGTGCTATTAGGCAATTTGTGGACCTTCAGGATCAATACGATACATCTATATTCATAGCTGATCTCCATGCTATCACTACTGTGCAAGACAAAGACAAATTGTCAAAATCAATACTCAATATCACTATTGACTACCTGGCATGTGGGCTAGATCCAAAGAAGATCTGCCTATTCAAGCAATCTGATATAGCCGAGGTCACAGAGCTAACTTGGTATTTCAATTGTCTGGTCACTGTACCATTCCTAGAACGAGCGCATGCATACAAGGCTACAGAGGCATTAGGAGCAGAAGCATCAGTAGGTCTCTTTGACTACCCAGTTCTTATGGCAGCAGACATACTCATTCAAGATTCAGATATCGTACCAGTAGGGCAAGACCAAAAACAGCATATCGAATACGCTCGCGACATTGCACAAAAATTCAACAATGCATATGGCGAGACTTTCAAATTACCCGAGGCACTGATTATGGACAATGTAGCAGTCGTACCAGGTGTAGATGGTAGAAAGATGAGCAAGAGTTACAACAATGTCATCCCATTATTCGGCACAGACGAGGAGATCAAGAAGGCAGTCATGGGTATAGTCACAGATTCTACAGGCACCCGACCTGAGAATGTATATGCCATACACAAGCTATTCCGCGACGATGCATATCTTGCAGATCTATACGCAAAACACGAGGGTAAATACAAAGATCTCAAGGAGGCACTACTATCAGATGTGATCGCATTTATAAGTCCGATGAGAGACAAGAGGAAATACTACGAAGACAATATCGATGAGGTAAAGAAAATATTAGCAAATGGTCGCGACAAAGCTCGAATCCAAGTGGAAAAGAAAATGAAAGAAATTCGAGAAAAAGTAGGAGTAGATTTTTAATTATATGAAATTCTTTCTCAGTATAGTATTGATATTGCTAAATGTAATAAATATACCGCTATCTTTATTGTTTATGAAAGTCCAAAAGTGGTATCTACCAATGTGGAAAAAAGACAAGATTATTTATTTTGCCTTCGCTCCATTTTATTGGATCCTGGTGGCTCTGACATTTGCTATCGGATATCCGTGTGAACAAATTCCTCAATATATACATTAAAATTAATATCCATAGACTCAATGAAAAACAGAACATATATAAAAGATTTAAATAAGAAGATGGGTGAAGAGGTGACTATCGCCGGATGGGTGGATGTTCGCCGTGATCAAGGCAAGATGATATTTCTAGATTTTCGTGATATGACAGGAAAAGTCCAAGGTGTGATACTTCCAAACTATACAGATACACTGGAAGTGGGCAAGACTCTACGCAGCGAATTCGTAGTAAAAGTAAAAGGAAAGGTAAACCCTCGCCCAGAGAGAAATGTAAAAGCTGGAGTATTAAATGGTGAATTGGAGCTGGAAATACAGGAGATCGAGGTATTGAACAAGGCAGAGACTGTACCATTCGCAGTGAACGAAGATACAAGCGGTATCAATGAAGATGTGCGTATGAAGTACAAGTATTTAGACTTGCGCTCAGAGAGAATGCA
>JBEBAY010000083.1:0-3270 GCA_041158645.1 Candidatus Parcubacteria bacterium
TTTAAATTTATTTATTTTATCTTTTACTTTGCACCACATATCACAGTATGCAACCCCTCCAGATGGATGGTTTGGAGGATTCTCCTCGAGACAATCGATACAACAGATAAAGTGATCATGACAATTAAGATTTGCGCAGTTCACATAGTGCTCGCTAGGAGCTTTGCATCTCTTACACCTGCCTATTATCTCGTGCTTTGCTGGATCAGTAAAATTTAGAGTCAGACGCTTGTCGAAAACATAGAGTGATCCCTTGAAATCTTGACCAGGATATTTTTCCATATAGGTGACCATACCACCGTCGAGCTGATACACATCTTTGAATCCTTCACGGACTAGCAATCCTGATGCCTTTTCACAGCGCACTCCACCAGTACATACAGTCAATACTGTCTTGTCCTTCAAATCTTCAATCTTTTTTAAATTCTTTTTCAAGTCGCGGAAATTGTCGAGCTCTGGGAATACTGTGCCTTCAAATTTACCAACTTCCAATTCATAACCATTGCGCATATCTACGATATGGAATTCACGACCCTCTTCATACCACTGTCTCAATTGCTCGGGTTTTAGATGCACACCCGTCATCACATTTGGATCGATATCCTCGTCGTCATCACCTAAATGCAATGAGACAATTTCTTTTCGCAGTTTTACCGACAGACGAGGGAATGCAGTACCATTCTCTGTACCTACACTCACCTTCCAGTGTATATCTGCAAAGCGTGGATCGGATACTAGAATACGCTGGTATTCACGACAAGATTCATCTGTGCCCTCTACGGTGCCATTTATACCCTCTGTGGCTATGATAATGCGCCCCTTTAGACCCAATTCTTTACATAGATTGAAATGCTCGTCACGAAAAGCCTGGGGATCGTCTATCCGTACGTATTTATAATATAAAAGTATTGTGTATTTCTGATTCATAAGTCTAGATAATATACCAGATTTCAAGGGAAATATAAAATTTGCAAAGCAGAGTTTTTAGGTATAGAATTTATAAAAAAAACAATTAACTTCCTTAAATACCTAATGCTATGGAAAAGAACAATGTAGTTTTGATTCAAGAAATCAGAGGGGATTACTCTATTCACCAAAGAGACATTAAAAAGAGGACTCCGGTTAGAGATAGGATGCATATCTACAGTATCATACTCATACTGATAGACGCGCGCTTGATATGTGCGGAGAATGTAGTTACACTAATAGACTCAACCATGCACGCACAATTACCTAACCTGCCGGTAGGTTTTAGTACTAATCTAGATCTTTTAGAAGAAGAGATCAGTCTTCTCTCAAAGATGAGAAACCTAAAAGAAACAAACAAGTACACAGTAGAGCTGGCAAATATGAAAGGCCTACCTAAATTTTTATGGGACGATGATTTTGATGATAATCTGTACGGGATTATTTATTTCACATCAATGGACGTGACAGACAATGAACATTTTGGACAGACATACTACAGTATTCCACTATTTTCTAAAGAACAGGCTAAAGGATGGCTAAAGGATGAGGCAAACAAAGTCGGCATTGATATAATGGATGTTATAAGATTGACTGAAGAAATTGATAATTCAAAATTAAAAGAATTTGAAGAATCTTATGTTGTAGAATTTACAACAAATCCAGACTTGTCATGTGATCTTCTTTACAAGAATTAAAAAAACCGTTGCGAGATAACTACTCGCCACGGTTCTTTTTATACCTTTCTGCTGTCATATGCCCAATGTAGTAGCGCCTGGCGCTGGCGAGGACGACAATGCAAATCCCCCGGCCTGCAATTCGCAGCTATAGCGCCAGCGTGGCGACGAATAGCCCGCCAACGAGCAATCTGACGATCATCCTCTCTGGGTAATCTACGGCCCATATAATATCTACAATACCACTGGAACCAACCACGTGGATCCTCCCGGCGATGAATCCAACCTTTACGTATCCACTCACCCAATGACTGACTAGCATTGACCTTGAAGAAATTCAAATCAGGATCACGCTTGTCCCCTGTGGCAAATTTTGCATTAGTGAACCAATCGCTCGGGAATTCATCTGTACAATCACGCATGTATATACCACCAAATACTCCGAGCGCAAGCATCTCCTTTGGGGTCAGATCTGGCTTGAATTCTGGTGCAAAATTTTTACCCATTGGCTCGGTGATCTCGTATTCATAATTTTTCTGCATCTTGTCGTGCACGATGACTTTTTTTGACATATGTTTATTATAACAAAAAAAGTACAACGTTGCTGTTGTACTTTTTTACTTTAATAATTTCAATTTTCAATACATCAAATGTCTCAATTCTGCAGCTTCTTTTTTATGCCCTGCGTCACACAATTTACGGCACAAATACTCAACTGCTTTTCTAAACAGAGCCACTCTTTGACATCGAGTGTCATCAGTAGCCACTGCGTAATTTACAAGATCTAAATAGGTTACTTCTTTGATTTGCCCATGCTTACGAAACATGAACAATTCAATAAAACAAGAAATAAATCTCTCATGTGTTGAACAAACTACTGATTTGGTCAACAAATTTTTTGATGCTCCCATATTTATAAAATTAATTGTGTATATTATAACACTTATCGTCCAAAAAATCAATACAACAAAAAAGCCCCTATTATAGGGCTCTTTTGACTATTTTTTGTATTTTCTTGTCTTCCACTTGTCTGCGATCTTTACGCGGTTTAGTGATCTTGCTAGCTCTGCCTCGAAGTGTTCGAAGTCAACAATCTCATTATTCTCGGCTTTCTTTTTCAAGTCAGCTGCAAGCATCTTTGCTTGTTGAACTTTTTCTTCTGTGAGATCAGATACATGCTCTGCAAAATCAGCCAAAATAGCAACGACTGTGAACCCGTCTTCGTTTTTCACTTCAACGAATCCCCCAGTCACTGCGATAGGAATGTATTCACCATGTGACATAGCGACTACGTCTCCAGAAGCGAGCCCTGCGATCAAAGGGATGTGGCCCGCCAGGATAGTGATCTCACCTTCTGTGGTGGGTACAGTCACCTGATGCTCCATACCCTCCATCACCAATTTATCTGGGGTAATTATTTTTAATTTAAGATTTTTAGACATATTTTTTTATATCGCACCCTTCATATAAAATTCATTTTCTGCTTTATCATCATGCTTGCCTTCTAGGATTTCCTTGAATGAACGGATTGTATCAGCTAGTGGTACATATGTTCCCGGTGCGCCAGTGAATTGCTCGGCAACGAAGAATGGCTGTGATAGGAATTTTTGAACTTTACGAGCACGAG
>JBEBAY010000084.1:0-2701 GCA_041158645.1 Candidatus Parcubacteria bacterium
AGTTTGCTAGTTGATGCAAAAGTATTTGATTTCTTTGTTCATAATATGATGGACAAATCAAAAGCAGATGCAAATTTTATTTCTGTAGACAAGAATCTAATTGATGCTGTTGCTAAAAATGATTCTATCAAGCTTCAGACAATATTGACTCAATATTTAGAATCAGAAAAATTAGGATTTGTATTGGTCACAGACAAAACTGGTGCTGTGTTAATGAGGGGTCATTCGACTTCTGAATACGGAGATTCTATTGCCCCGGAAAGAGCAGTAGAGGAATCTCTAATAGGCAATCCATTTACTACGATAGAGTATTCTCGCGCAGAAAAATTATCCATCAGATCTTCTGCTCCTATTTATAAAGATGGCAAGATCGTGGGTATTGTTCTCGCAGGTTTTCCATTGGACAATGTCATGGTAGATGGTATCAAAAAGGTGACAGGCCTGGATGCTACTTTGTATCAATCAAATTTAGTCGTTGCTACTACTGCATTTTCGCAAGATGGGCGTACAAGATTAGTCGGGTCCTCAATCGATGATCAAAATATCAAAAAAGATGTTTTAGTTGAAGGCAAGCATGCAACATCTCTAGTTAAGATTAAAAATATTCAATTCCTAGCGAGTTATATACCACTCCGAAATTCTGATGGTAAAATAATAGGGATGTTCTCTTCTGCAAAGCCCCAATCTGATATAGTAGATATAGCAAACGAGACAAATAGACTCACTCTCGTGACAGTCACATTACTGTTGGTATTATTATCGCTACCTATGTACTTTCTAGTAAGGAAATTGATAAATTCTTCTATATAGTTATGGATATAAAACAATCATCATCTATAAGATTTAAAATAATTGCGATTATCTTGCTATGTATTTTGGCTCTATCTCTTGTTATATATTTTTACTCAACAAGTATATTCCAAAGAAGTTATGAACAAATAGAGCAGGATGAATCCAGAAGGAATGTACAACTAGTAGAGAATCAGATGAGTAATATTATGGATCAGCTAGAGCTCAAGATCATAGACTGGGCATGGTGGGATGATACATATCAGTTTGTGAAAGACAAAAATAAGGATTATATAATTTCAAACCTAGGAGTAGGATCAGTTTCTAATCTGAAGATAAACTCCATTGTGTATATAGACAAAGAGAATTCAATAATTTTTAGTAAAAATGTAGATTTTAATGCAAAAGAGGAATTAAAATCTTTTGCTGTAGATGAGCATATATCTTCTCATCCTAAATTATCAGAATTCTCAAATGAAAAGATACCTAATTCAGGCATAATAATGCTACCAGAGGGTCCTATGATTGTAGCTACTGCTCCTGTTCTTGATAGTGATGCAAACGGGCAGAGTAGGGGTACTTTATTTTTTGGTAAGTATTTAGATTCCAGTATGGTTTCTTTTTTGAGTAAATTGACCTACCTTAATTCTAATATATATAGATATGATGATCTATTTTTACCAGATGATGTAGCTTTTGCAAAAAATAATTTCACCAAGGATAAAAAAATAGTTACTCGTCCTATTTCGATAGACTATATAGCTGGATATACTATCCTGCCTGATTTTTACGGTGATCCAGCATTGATATTGAAAGTAGAGACACCTAGATCATCTTTCAATGAAGGTAAGGATAATCTTAATTCTTTCGTATTGATTTCAATAGTATCAGTTTTACTTTTTGGAATATTTATATATTTATTTATTGAGATGTTTTTTATATATAGATTCTCCAGACTCAGTAATGAAGTGTATGATATTAGTCAAAATAAAGATTTTAACAAGAGAGTCACAGAGAGTCGAAAAGATGGAATAGGGTCTGTTGCTGTTGCTATAAATGAGATGTTGAAAATAATAACCTCTGTATTAAAAAAAGAAGAAGAGAGTCGGGATAAAATGATCGATTCGGAAAAAAAATTAAAAGACAAAGTTCAGGAACTGGAAAAGATAAATCAACTGATGGTTGGACGCGAATTACAAATGCTTGAATTAAAAAAAGAAATCAATAATATTAAAAAATAAGATTTACTAATATGAATAAAATAATAATTTTTATAATTGGATTTTTACTTATAATACTTTCTGTATTTATTTTTAAATATTATGTTCAGTCAAACAAAAAATACAAAGGACCAGTATCTAATGTTAACTTACAATTAAAGTGGAAGCATCAGGCCCAATTTGCAGGAAATTATGTTGCAATAGAAAAAGGTTTCTACGAGGATGAGGGGATGATAGTGAATCCGATACCCTTTGATTTTAAGGGTTCGGTTGTAGATATTGTGGTGTCAGGTGCTGCTGACTTTGGTATTGGAGCTGCTGATGAGTTGATATTAGCCCGATCAAAAGGTGTTCCGATTAAAGCTATTGCAGTGATATATAGAATCAATCCAACTGTTGCGTATTCATTAAAAAAAAGTAATATAACAAAACCCCAAGATTTTGTAGGTAAGACAGTTGGAATACAAAAAACTGCTAATATCAAATATATGTATGGTGCCATGATGACAAAACTCGGCATTGATAGAAATAAAATAAATGAAGTTGATATTGGTCATGATGCCAGTGAATTACTTGATGGTAGTGTTGATGTTTCAACTGGTTATATTATAAATGAACCAAATCTAGTCAAAGAAGCTGGTCAAGATGTAAATACTATACTACTTGCAGATTATGGAGTCGATATGTATGCT
>JBEBAY010000085.1:0-4658 GCA_041158645.1 Candidatus Parcubacteria bacterium
AATATAATGCATTTTCTTTTACTTTTTTTATTGGTGCATCATCACTCTCTAGTAGATCAAGTGTCTTTATTCCTGTGTGTGCGATCGATGCTGGCATGGCATTTGAGAATAGGTATGTACGGGATTTTTGTCGCAGGTATTCTACGAGCTCTCTGCTGCCTCCGATATACCCACCGACTGCACCACCGAGAGCTTTACCAAATGTCCCAGATACGATGTCCACTTTTCCGAGTACATCACAGCTCTCTGGTGTACCACGTCCATGATCACCCATCACACCTATGCCATGTGCGTCATCTACGAAGAGTAGGGCCTCATACTTTTCAGCAAGATCTACAAGTTTTTTCAAGTCAGCAGAATTCCCCTCCATACTGAATATCCCGTCAGTTGCGATAATCTTTGTCCTGTAATTTTTATCATTATCATCTCTCAGGAATTGCTCAAGCATCGCTAGGTCCCCACCCTTGTATATCCTCTTGTCTAGATTTTCTTTTTTGCAGAGCTTGAATGCATCGATGATAGATGCGTGATTATTCGCATCGCTATATATCACATCTTTGTAGGGAGTCTCACTGCCACGGGGCTCATTAACTATCGTCGCAAATAATCCCAGGTTGGCCATGAATCCTGTGGAATATATTATCGCATCTTCTGTGCCGATGAATTTTGCTATCCTCTCCTCTAGTTGTCTGTGTATAGTCTGAGTGCCGGATAGGAATCTGACAGATGCCATACCGAAACCATATTTCTCCAGTCCCTCCTTGTTCGCATCTGTTGAGAATTTACTGCCTGCTAATCCTAGATAATTGTTTGAGGCATACATGATAAAATCCTGCTCCCCTATTTTTATATGGGAGCCCTGCACGCTCTCGATCATCTTTTCTTTTTTGAATTTTCCACTGTCTTCGATATTTTTCAAATCAAGAGAGAGTGACTCTGTAAATTTTTTTGTATACATATTATTTAGTCATAAATTCTTTCTTCGTATATCTTTTTTAAGGTACACAAATTTTCTGCTGAAAATTATGCTCAGGCTTCGGGCCAGTCGCCCTGCAGAAGCCCTTAAAAAAGATACACGTGCGACGAATTTATAGTAACTATTTTGCTAATTTTGTTTTTAAATTTTCGAGCATTACATCTGTCATCTTTTCTAAATCAAATTCATGTTTCCAGTTCCAGTCGGCGCGGGCATTGCTATCATCTATGCTTGCTGGCCATGAATCTGCGATGGCTTGGCGATGGTCTGGTGCATAAGAAATTTCAAATTCTGGAATATATTTTTTTATTACTTCTGATATTTCTCTTGGAGAAAAACTAATTGCAGATAGATTGTAAGACATTCGAGTCTTTATTTGTTCAGATGTGGCCTGCATCAGCTCGATCGTCGCACGGATAGCATCATCCATATACATCATAGGCAGGTATGTATTTTCAGAGAGGAAGCAAGAATATTTTTTATTCTTGATAGCTTCGTAGAAAATCTCTACTGCATAATCTGTAGTGCCACCACCGGGCTCGCTCTTCCAGCTGATCAATCCAGGGTATCTTACAGATCGGACATCCAGACCCATCTTGTTGTGATAGTATTGGCAGAGCATTTCACCTGCGTATTTTGTCACACCATACATAGTAGTAGGCTCTATTATGGTATGCATCGGAGTATTGTCTCTCGGAGTTGTAGGGCCAAAAACTGCAATAGAGCTAGGCCAGAAAATTTTTAACTTCTTTTCTACTCCAAGGTCTAGGACTTGGCGTAGACTATTCATATTTAAATCCCAACAGAGTTTCGGATTCTTCTCCCCTGTTGCAGACAGTAGTGCTGCGAGTAAATATATATCGGTGATTCCCTCCTTTTCTACAATTTCACGAGTAGCTTTTTCATCTGTGGCATCGAGTGTGTAGTATGGTCCTGTGCCGGATAGCATTGTATGTTCACCACGGATATCCGAAGCTATTACATTTTCACCTCCATAAATTTTTCTAAGAGATAAGGTAAGTTCTACTCCTATCTGACCACAAGCCCCGATGATTAAGATTTTTGTCATTATATTTAGTGATTAATTGGTATAGGCGTATTTTATCACTTTTTTATCTTCTTCTGAAATCTCTATCCCTCGACGAATCATCACCCTCTCTGCTATTTTTTCTGTTATTTCTATTGGTATTTCAGTTGTTTTGTCTTTACTAAAATAATTCACAAAATTCGGGACGTCTGTCTCTACTGTGCCGTATATATGAGACCCTACTCCGATTACCTTACCTGTATAGATTGATACATTTATAGCTATCTTCACATAATCGGCGATGATTGATCCTAGGAATTGCTCCCCTGTTTCTACTCCCGCTAGCTTTATCTTTCCATAAGTATTTTTAAGATTTGAAGTTGAAGATCCTCCGCCGATATTTACCCATGATCCCACGTAGCTGTCCCCTAGATATCCATGGTGACCTTTGTTACTGTAGCTCTCGATTATTGAATTTGAGACTTCGCCACCAATCTTGCAGTATTTACCTATAAATGAATTTGAAATATTTGAATGTGGATTTATTGTCGCACTCTCATCTATGCGTACAGGTCCGGATATATAACTAAAAGGATTTATATGTGCACCTTTTTCTATTATTACCAATCCATTTTTCGTATTAAACACTACTTGCTCATCTATAACTGCGCCTGTATGAGCAAAAACCCCAGGTTTTACCTCGGAATAATCGTTATTTTTTATTATTATCTCTTTGTATTTATTTAAATTTGTAGAAAGATTTTTCTTGTGAAATGTCACTAGCTCAAAAAGCTCGGTTGGTGTTTCAAATAATTCTCCTGCCTTGAAACCGAGATCCTCCTCTTCTGACATAGTGAAACCACCAATATGTATATTAGAGATTTCCCTTGTCAGTGTTATGGGCCAAAGTTTATCTTGCATATATTATCTCATTAGATATTTTTGTGGACTGGCTGATAGATCTAGGAAATCATCGGCAGCTTCTTTTAGTTTCATAGAAGCAGATTTTCCAAATGAAACGACTTCTACCTGTGTACCATAAGTATTTTGGAGGTACTCTACGAGAGGGATAAAGTCCCCATCTCCTGCTACTAGCACTACTGCATCTAGGCGAGGCGCCATCTTCATGGCATCTACTGCGATTCCTACATCCCAGTCACCTTTCTTTGCTCCACCAGAAAATACCTGGAGATCTTTTGTTTTTGTCTCGATTCCTAGCTTTGTGAGTGCTTCAAAGAAGCTCTTTTCATCTCCCCCTTCACTAGTGATCACGTATGCTGTCGCGCGGACTAGCTTTCTGCCTGCTACTGAATCTTTTAGTACTGCACCAAAGTTTACCTTTCTTTTGTAGAGGTTCTTTGCGCTGTGGTATAGATTGGCTGTGTCGATAAACACACCAACTCTTTGTTCTTTATGTTTTATAATCATATATTTTTATTATACCAAATTAAAACATCTCGAGGTTAGTCGAGATGTTTTAATTATGCTTTTAATTTTTTAGCTACTGTCTCGTGACGAGTCTTGTCTGTCTTCTCAAGGTACTTGAGGTGCTTGCGACGGTCAGCAACCATCTGTATAAGTCCACGACGAGAGTGATTGTCCTTCTTGTGCTTCTTTAAATGTGATGCAAGTTCATCAATCTTTTCAGTTATAACAGCGATCTGAACTTCTGGAGAGCCAGTGTCCTTGTCGTGAAGCTGATTTTTCTTGATTATATTTGCCTTTTTCTTCGTTGTTAACATATGCATATAGTATCACATATTGAAATATTTTGCAAGGGGCATTGGCTTCGTCGTTTCTGCTTGTATTATTGTCTTAAGTTCGTATGTTTTTTCTTTAAATTACCCATCAGGATATCATATCCATGGATTGTCTTGTCTGATTGGTCTATATTTAGATTATTTAGGAATTCGTCCAATTCTATTAGTATCTGATCTCCGGCGACGTCCTCTTCTACAATCTTTTCTACTTCTATAAATGATCCTAGGTCTTCCACTTCATCGATGCATATCTCGTAGTCTTTGTATTTCCCTGTCATTCTATGCTTTTTTATCTCGATAAATAGATAGTGCCCTAGCATAAGGATGACTTCATGCATTTGATCAGTATCAGTTATTTCAAATTCCTTTTCTATCTTATCTAGAGCCTCACTCGCAGAATACTTTAATGCAAACATCGATTTTTTGTTGCCATTCTTTTCTTCTGTGCGTATACGAAGAACATTTTGTCCTATGATATTTCCCCCGGTGAATTCTACGCCATTTGGGAAATACACTCTGTCGTGTTGATGTTTTTCGGAATCGAAAACAAAACCAAGTTCTGCTAGCTTTTTTAATAATTTTCCCTTATCTTTTATTTTTGCTTTAACTTCGATTTCTCTCATATTTTTATTATACATAATATCTGTAGATATGTGGTAAAATTATTGTACGACTATGACATCACGACTCGAACAATTAAAAAGAGAATTCCTGGAGCATGTAGAGATAGAAAAGGGCAACAGTCTACTGACTGTACGCAACTATGATCACTACATCTCACGCTTTTTGGAAGTGTCCAAGGCAAAAGACCCCGCTGATATCACAGATGATATGATTCGTGAATTCCGATTGCATATAAATAGACTGCCGGGAATGAAAGTCCGTGGCCAGTCAG
>JBEBAY010000086.1:0-3638 GCA_041158645.1 Candidatus Parcubacteria bacterium
AACTGGCGTAAATGCTGGATATACAAAAAAGCTAATTCTAGAAGGAGTTGGATTCAAGTCTGAAGTAGCAGGCAAGGTTCTAAAGCTTGCTCTTGGTTTTTCACACCCAGTAAACGTAGATATCCCAGAAGGACTCACAGTTACAGCTGAAAAGAACATTGTTACAGTTACAGGTATCGACAAAGAGCTTGTTGGTCAGTGGACAGCAGGTGTTCGTGCATTAAAGAAGCCAGAACCATACAAGGGTAAAGGTTTCCGTTACGATACTGAAGTTATTCGTCGTAAGCAAGGTAAGAAAGCTGCATAAAATATATGAACAAGAAACAGGAAAAAAGAATACGATTAAAGAAAAAGATTCGTGCAAAGATCGGTGTTGGCTCTTCTCGCCCTCGTCTTTCAGTATTTCGTTCAAATGCATTTATCTATGCTCAAATTATTGATGATACAAAAGGGGTAACTCTAGCATCTTCTTCAGACATGAAAATCGAAAAGGGAACAAAGACAGAGCGTGCGACAGCAGTAGGTACAGAGATAGCAAAGCTCGCTATTGCGAAAGGTGTCAAAACTGTTGTTTTTGATCGTAATGGATTTAAATATACTGGTCGCGTAAAAGCACTAGCTGACAGCGCTCGCGCAGGAGGCTTAGAATTTTAATAAATTTTATGGATACAAATAACAAACCAACTACAAATACAAAACCTCGCTTCGGTACTCGACCAGCAGGAGCAAAGGCTCCTTATGGAAACAATGCCGGTGGAGAAAGAAAGCCTCGTGCTTTCTTTGAAAAACCAAAGCCTGAATTTGATCAGAAAATGGTTTCTATCCGTCGTGTTACTCGTGTAGTATCAGGAGGACGTCGTATGACATTTGCTGTAGCTATAGCTATCGGTGATAAAAAAGGTTCAATCGGTCTAGGAACAGGCAAGGGTGCTGACACAGCAGTAGCGATAGCAAAAGCTCTACGTGTCGCAAAGAAGAATATGTTCAAGATTGCAGTGACAAAAGAAATGTCAATCAATCATGAATCATCTTTTAAATTTGGAAGTTCAAAAATCTCTATTATGCCAAACAAAGGTAAAGGTCTAGTAGCAGGTAGTACTGTCCGTGATATGTTGGTCCTAGCTGGTATCAAGAATGTTACAGGAAAAATCAGATCAGGCAGTAAGAACAAGCTAAATAATGCTCGCGCTACATACGGAGCACTAAAAATATTGAAAGCTCGTGCACCAAAAGCAGCAAAAGAAGTAGTAGCAGAAGAAGTTAAATAATTTAAATCAATTTTATGCAATTAAACGAATTAAAAAGAAAAAATCCAAACAAGAAGGCACGCCAAGTAGGACGTGGAGGTACTCGTGGTAAGCAATCTGGACGTGGAGGAAAGGGTCAGACAGCTCGTGCTGGTAACAAGCGCCGTCCTCAAATTCGTGATATCATAAAGAAGCTTCCAAAACTTCGCGGATATCGTTTCAAGTCTGGCGATATAAAGCCAAACGTTGTAAATGTTTCTTCATTGAATATATTTACAGATGGAACAGTTATCAACCCTACATCACTTTTTGCAAACAAGTTGATCCGCAAAGAAGGTGGAAAGCTTCCAAAGGTTAAGATCCTAGGAACAGGGGATATAAAGGTAAAAGTTTCAATTGAAGGTTGTATCGTTTCTGATTCTGCTCGTACAAAGATTGAAAAAGCTGGCGGAACTATAAAATAACAAATAATGGAAAAGTTTCTACATAAAATAAAAACAGTTTTTACAGACAAGGCGCTCCGAAAGCGTGTCTTGTTTGTTCTTGCTATTCTAGTAGTATTTCGTCTTTTGGCTGCTGTGCCAATACCTGGAGTAGATGCTATGAAGCTACAAGCTTTTTTGAATAACAATCAATTTCTAGGAGTACTAAATGTATTCTCTGGTGGTGGATTGTCACACCTATCTCTGATCATGCTCGGTGTGGGTCCATACATCACTTCATCTATCATTATGCAGCTTGTGACTATTATGTCACCTCGTATCAAGGCTATGTATCAGGAAGATGGTGAGATCGGCAAAAAGAAATTCAACCGCATCAGTCGTCTACTAACTATTCCTCTTGCTATAATTCAAGGTATCACATTTATGATGCTATTGACTCAGCAAGGTGTCCTAGGTGATGTCACTCTATTTTCTCAGATAGCAAACGTAGCAGTTATCGTAGCTGGTTCAATGCTCCTAATGTGGTTGGGTGAGTTAGTTACAGAATTTGGTATTGGTAATGGTATCTCATTGATAATCTTTGCTGGTATCGTAGCTAGTATTCCTAAAGAATTGAATCAATTCCTATTTACTTTTGATGTAGCTAGTATCCCTATGTATCTATTATTCCTAATCGTAGGTATATTGATAATCGTAGGAGTAGTTGTTGTCACAGAGGCAGAGCGTCCAATCCCAGTCACATATGCTCGTCAGATCCGAGGTGGTGCTACTACAGGAGGAGCAGAGACTTATATTCCACTACGTGTGAATCAATCAGGTGTTATTCCTATAATCTTTGCTCTATCTATTCTATTGTTCCCTCAAATGGCTGGCAATTTCCTAGCTGGTATGGCAAACGGTACATTAAAGGCAATAGGTGATGCATTGCTATGGTTCGTACAAAATGTATGGCTATACTCTCTAGTTTACTTTATATTCGTATTCCTATTTACATACTTCTATACAGCAGTTACATTTGATCCAAATCAAATCTCTGAAAACTTACAAAAGAATGGTGCATTTATACCAGGTATTCGCCCAGGTATAGCTACACGTGATTATATCGCAAAGATATTGAACCGTGTGACTTTGATGGGAGCTGTATTCCTAGGTGTGATAGCTGTACTGCCACTAGTTATGAAAGCTATTACTGGAATCACTGCTTTTGCATTGGGGGGTACTGCACTGTTGATTGTAGTGTCTGTAGTGCTTGATATTATAAAGAAAATTGAAGCCGAACTCTCGATGAGAGAGTACTAAAAAATCCCTCATTTAATTGAGGGATTTTTTATGGTATATTAAAAAGATGAAACCATACACATTTATATTTTTTGGGATAGCAGGATCAGGCAAGGGGACACAAGGTGAACTCTTGGAAAAATACCTGCGTGAGAATAAATTAGTAGAAGATGTTATTTATATCTCTCCTGGTGTAGAATATCGCAAGATAGTCGACAATGGTGGCTATACAGGCCAGCTCATAAAGCACACTTCAGAGAAGGGTTTTCTACAGCCTGATTTTCTAACTACAAGTCTTTTTACAAATATACTAGTCTCTAATATGACAGAAAAAATGTCATTTATTTCTGATGGATATCCTCGCACTATATCTCAAGCTGAGAGTTTTGAAAAAGCTATGCAATTTTATGCCCGCGAGAATGTAAATGTAGTATATATAGAGGTAGGCAAAGAAGAGGCTATGAAGCGTATGAAGATTCGCGCGCGCGCTGATGATACAGACGAGGGCATAGAGACACGCTTTGATGAGTACATTAAAAATGTATTGCCAGCTATGAAATATTTTGAAGGTAAAACAGGTTACAAGACCGTGACTATAAATGGTGAGCAGTCTGTAGATCAAGTCCATACTGATATTATTAAATCATTGGGAATATAATTAAGATGGATA
>JBEBAY010000087.1:0-3551 GCA_041158645.1 Candidatus Parcubacteria bacterium
ACCCCTGTGCCGCACAATGGTCCAAAACCTAAGAAACCACGAAGAGTATAAAATATATGAAAACAGCTCAAAAATATAAAATCTGCAGAAGACTAGGATCAGGAGTGTTTGAAAAATGTCAAACACCTAAATTCGTCGCATCTGAGGCACGTCACGCAAAGAGTAAGAAAGACAAGCGTCCAAAAGCTCTTTCAGGATACGCTCTACAATTCATCGAAAAGCAAAAGGTTCGTTTTACTTATGGTCTTTCTGAAAAGCAATTTTCTAATTACATCAAGGAGACAGTATCTCACAAGGGAACTCCAGCTACAGAATACCTATTCGAACTTATGGAGCGCCGTTTAGACAATGTAACTTACCGTCTAGGTCTAGCACATACACGCCGTCTGTCTCGTCAAATGGTATCTCATGGTCACATCACAGTTAATGGCAAGAAATCAACAGTAGCATCTCAGCGTGTGAACGTAGGCGATGTTATCGCTGTCCGTGAAGGTAGTAAAAAGAGTGTATTATTCGCTGGTATGACAAAGAAGCTAGAGGAATACACAATCCCTAACTGGTTGACATTCAAAGCAGATACTCTATCTGGAACTGTACAAGGTAAACCAAAGAATGCAGATGCATACTTGGATTTGAACACTGTGCTTGAGTTTTATAGTCGTTAGTTTTTATTAATAGCGTATGGTTATTTTTAATAAATAATTAATATACTGCGGGGCAACTCGCGCAAATCATATGTCTGATTTAAATATCATATTACCATCAAAAATGAATGTAGTTTCAGAAAGTGCAACAAAAGGCACTTATGAAATTGACGGACTTTATCCTGGGTACGGACATACCCTAGGTAATTCACTACGTCGCATTATCCTATCGTCACTTCCTGGTGCTGCAATAACATCACTTCGAATAAACGGAGTGGATCATGAATTTTCAGTGATAGATGGAGTAAAAGAAGATGTGATCACAATCTTGCTACACCTAAAGCAGATTCGTTTTCGTCTTTTGACAGAAGAAGCTCAGACAGTAACGCTAACAGCAAAGGGTCCAAAGGTAGTCACAGCAGCAGACATAAAATGCTCTGGACAAATCGAAGTTCTAAATAGCGACCTTTACATCACAGAACTAACAGGAAAAGAAACTCTAACAATAGAGATGACAGTAGAAAGAGGTCTTGGTTTTATATCAAAAGATGTGCACCAAAAGACAAAGATGGAAGTAGGGGCTATAGCACTAGATGCAATATTCACTCCAATCCGCCGAGTTTCTTATGAAGTAGAAGATATGCGCGTAGGAGACAAGACAAACCACAACCGTCTACGTGTGACCATCGAGACAGATGGATCATTGACTCCACGTGAAGCACTAGAAAAAGCAATCGTGATAATGGTAGAGCAACTCCAAGCAATCGTAGGATTCACTGTAGAGAAGAAAATCCCAGCTATATCAAATGAAGTATCAGGAGAGAAAGAAGAAGGTGAAGTATCTTCTGCAGAAGGAACAGGTAGTGAGTTTACAGATATCCTAAAGACAAGAATCGACACACTAGACTTATCTACTCGCACTCTAAATGCTCTGACAGAAGCAAATATCAGAACAATCGGAGGAATAGCAAGAAAGAAGAAGGAGGATTTACTTGAAATCGAAGGTATCGGTGAGAAAGGTATCAACGAGATCAAGAAAGCACTCGCGAATTATAGTATTACACTAAAAGAATAATTAACAGCATTAGAATTTATTTATGAGACACGGAAATCACAATAGAAAATTTGGAAGAGTGAAGAGCCAGAGATCAGCATTGCTGAAGGGTCTTGTGCTATCCTTGATAAAACATGGACGCATTGAGACTTCAGAGGCAAAAGCAAAGGAACTTCGCCCATACATGGAAAAGCTAGTAACAAAAGCAAATGAAGGTACTCTACACTCAACACGCCAAATCGTGTCTCGTTTGTACGGAAGAACAGCAGAAGCAAAGACACTTATAGAAAAGATCGCTCCAAAGTACAAGGGTCGCACTGGAGGTTATACTCGTATTACAAAGCTTGGTGAGAGAGCTGGTGATGCAAGTAAAATGTCTGTTATTGAATTTGTATAATTTTTAAATATATGGCTACTATCACACACAAAATCGACGCAGAAGGTAAGACACTAGGAAGAGTGGCTTCTGTTGCTGCGCACGCACTACTAGGAAAGAACGAGAGTGACTTTACAAAGAACAATGTCGCAGATGTCCTCGTATACATCACAAATGCAAGTAAGACAAAAATGTCAGAAAAGAGAATGCTAGAGACTCTACACGAGACTTATTCTGGATACCCAGGTGGACTAAAGATGAAGACAAATGCGAAAATCATTTCTCAAAAAGGAAAAGGTTTTATCGAGCTTTACCGTCTTGCTGTTTACAATATGCTCCCAAATAACAAGCTTCGCGCTCGCATGATGAAGCGTTTAACAATAACTGATTAATTATATGAGTGAAAAGAAATCTACAAAAGAATACATTCGCGCAATTGGTCGCCGCAAGACAGCTACAGCTGTGGTGCGTCTATACAAGGCAGCAAAGACATCATATTCAATCAATGGGAAGGAACTAGATGTTTATTTCCCAACAGCTGAATTGAAAAAGATCGTCACTGGTGCATTTGAAACAGCAGCATCTACAGAAAAGTTTGAAATGGTTGCTACTACAAAAGGTGGTGGTAGTCATGCTCAAGCAGAAGCTGTACGTCACGGAATCTCTCGTGCTCTAGTGGAAACTGATCCAGAACTACGTGTAGTTTTGAAGAAAGCAAAAATGTTGAAGCGTGATCCTCGTGTCGTAGAACGTAAAAAGTTCGGACTCAAGAAGGCAAGAAAGTCACCACAATGGAGTAAAAGATAATGAACAGAGAAATCCCTACGGGGATTTTTTTGTTGAATATATAAAATTATTTGATATAATAAACTCGCTATGCAAGATGAAAATGAAATAAAACAAAATACAGAAGAAGAGGTTATAGATGATGTCACTTTTGTTGATAGTACAGAGGATGGCGATGAGTTACCCACAAAAGATATCGTCAAAAAACTACGCGAAGAGATAAAGACTCTACGTAAAGAAAAAGAGGAGTATCTGACCGGATGGCAGAGATCAAAAGCTGACTATGCAAATGCCCAAAAAGATACAGATAATAAACTAAAGGAACTTCGCGGTTTTATCACAGCATGACTGATCGAGGATTTACTACCAGCACTAGATGCCTTTGATATGGCGATCTCAAATAAAGAAGTCTGGGAAAAAGTAGATTCAAATTGGCGAAATGGTATGGAGTATGTATACCAGCAATTCTATCGTACGATAGAGTCCTATGGTATATCAAAAATAGATATGGTAAATGTGCCTTTTGATCACAATATTCATGAAGCAATAGAGAATATAGATACAGAAGACCAATCAAAAGACCACACAGTAGCGCAAGTCATCCAATCAGGATACAAGATGGGGGACAAGGTAGTCCGCCCAGCTCGCGTCAAAGTGTACGCATTTAAATAATAAAAAAACTTACAGGTCC
>JBEBAY010000088.1:0-4561 GCA_041158645.1 Candidatus Parcubacteria bacterium
AATTTAGAATGGGTTACTGATAAAGAAAATAAGCAACATTCACATAGAGTATTGAGGACTATTAAAAACTACCAATGAGTAAAAGTATCACAATATACAAAATCTGGAGAGTTAATAAAAACATTTTACAATATTGCACAAGCTCATAGGGAATTATGAATAAATAATATTTATGCGGTATTGTCATGAAGAACAAAGACGGCTTGATGATTTAAATGGAAAAAATATGATACAATATAAACTTATAAAAATAAATAACTGAGCATTAAATAAATTAGGAGAAGATTGATGGATTCTTTCCTGTATAAACGATTGAATCATGTATTTCTACAAACAATCAAAAAAAGAAAGACTTCCAAAACTTTTATTAATTGATGATTTTGATGAATTTTATAGAATGTATCCTCAAAAGAAAGCTAAAAAAGATGCACAAGTCATGTGGTCTCGTCTCGATGAAAAATCCAAGACTCTTGCTGTTGAATGACTCAAAAGATACATAGTTTACTGGAATAAGAAATGAATCGAGAAGCAATACTTGCCACACCCTGCGACATGGATAAACGGTAAAAGATGGGAAGACACACTCGATGACACTATCCCTCGACTCGACATAGAAGACAAGTATAAAAAAGAACAGGAGGAAGAAAGAAAACTCGAACAAGATAGACTCTGGATGGAATCACAACTCGCTAAACTCAAAGCCTCTTGAAAATGGGATGAATGGTACAACCAAGCAAAAGAAGAAACCCCCGAGAATCAAAGACAATACGAAATGCTAATACTCACAAGAATAAAACAAAGAATAAGATATGAAACCCCACCAATTTAAACCCCTAATATGAAAATACTAAATCTATACGCATGAATCTGATGAAATAGGAAACTATGGAACTGACACGAGATTACCGCAGTTGAATATAATCCAGGAATAGCCCAAGTCTATAAAGATTTATTTCCTGATGATACTGTAATAGTCGGAGATGCACATGAATATCTCAGGGAACACTTCAAGGAATACGATTTTATATGGACTTCTCCACCATGTCAGTCTCACTCGTCTTTTAGACAGAATATAGGAGTACGTTTCAGGTGAGTAGAACCAAAGTACCCAGATATGACCCTCTATGAAGAAATACTATTCTTAAAATACAATTCTATATGTCCGTATGTCGTGGAAAATGTAAAACCTTACTACAAGCCACTTATAGAAGCTCAGGAGCTACAAAGACACTTGTTATGGACTAACTTTGAAATCCCATACATAGATTTTAAAAAAGACGTAATCCGAACATCTCAAATCCCAGACCTAGAAAAGCACCATTGATACGACTTATCTAAGTATAAACTGAAAGATAAAAGGCAAATACTTAGAAACTGCGTCTATCCAGAACTATGAAAATATATACTATCATGCGTCCAAACGAAATGAAACCCCTCATAGATAAAGCTATCCAAGTCTCTGGACTAAGAATGCTAAAGGTAATGAAAACAAATAAGAAGATGTTTGAAGAAAGTTTGAAAATTGTTTGTAAATAATCTTTTGTAAAAAGAAAAACTATTAGTATAATGGACTAACTAAAGAAGTTAAAGATCGTACTAACCAAATCGCAGGTCTTCTTTAGTACGACGCCTGCGGTTTTTTTATGAAGAAATTAGAAATAAAGCCATGAGATAAATATTGATGACTAGTAATTATATCAGAAATAGAAAAAATTGATAATATCAGAGTATTTAATGTAAAATGTACAAACTGTTGAAAAATTTTTAGTAAAAGAATGAATGCTTTTATGCAAATGAAATGAAATTGAAACTGATGTACATGTTGAGTATGAAAACCAAAATGAATACCCTGCAAATATAAAAAAGAATTTAGAAAATATGAAAAAGAAATCAGACAAGTATATTATGCAATTCAATGAAGATGTAGCTGAAAAGATAGAAGAAACTCAAAATATTATTATCTTAAATGAATAAAGTGTGAGTGGAAATCATTTGAAGATTTTTATCAAGACATGTTACCTTGATACGAGCCATGACTTTCTATAGATCGCATAGACTCAAATTGAAACTACTGCAAAGAAAATTGTAGATGGGCAGACATATACACACAAAATGCAAATCGAAAATGAACATATAAAGAATATAATTGAATGACCTTATGAATGTTTCTTAGGGAAAAATGATACAACGAAAATGAAATAAGCTATGCAGAGAGCCTGAGAAGCAGAAAGAAATGTAATTTAGAATTTATAATAGAAATGATACCTAAAAGAAAAATCTACAAAAAAAAGTTAGATTTGATTTAAATACCTTTTTAACTATAATTATCACATGGCGGAAACACCAAAACCACAAAACAAAGAAGTATTTGACGCTTTTATCAAACAATATAATCTCGATCCACTCAACAAAGATGCAATAAATAACTGCCTCTTCCAATTGCATTCCAGATTAGAACTTGATATAAGTGAATATTGAAAGCATGTAGCTGAATACAATAAATTCTTAGAAACACAAAAGAAACAGCAAGAGCAGATAGACCAACTTGCAATAATCCAAAACAAGATATAATAGAGTTATGCTCTACAGGTGAATCAATATCACATTAACCAGAGAAAACATTAAACAGATAGACTTATTATGCGATGAAGTAAAACCATGAACATCGAACAAAAAAAATCTCGACTTAATACAGTAAAAGAAAGAATAAAAGAACTTCAAAAAGAAAGAAAACAATTATGTAATTATATCACTATGACGCAAAAGAAGACCGTATCAATAACATAGAATACGAATATACAATCTCTATGTTTCACTGGCTCGATAGATACTTTGACCTGACAACTAATGATCCTTTTGTCCTTGCTTTCAATAGACTCCGAAAGTGAAAGAATTATCTTGAAGATAGACAAGATGAGTATCTTAAATCTATTGGATATGAGAAAGGGGATATTATGAACTCTTACAATGGTGAATCAAACCTTACACAAGTATATACTCTTACTCCAATTTATCCTAACTCCGCTACTTGCCACGATATCTATAATCACCATTATTATCTTTTATCAATTCATCAATGATGCGATCTTCGAGGGTGATATACTAATGATATTATGGTAAAAATAGATCCTGATGACTTCCCACGTGAAGACGTTTACTGATATATATCTTATACTAACAATCCTGACGTTTCATATCCTGTATCTAACTTATACGATGGGAATAGAATACGATATGATGAACACGACACAAAACAGAATGAGGAAATAGACACAGAGAATATTCAAGATTTTACACTTTCACTTTACTAAAACATAAATGGAAACGCTTATTCACTACATATACATATTTTCCTTCTATAATCTTCTTTTGTTTCTATACATGATTTATAGGAAATAGTCTCTCAAAAGAGAGATTTTTTTTGACTTTTACAAGAAAAAAGTATGATAAAGGTATTATAACTAACCTTAAAACGATGACACAAGGTAAAGAAAGACCACTAAAGTGGATACAAAATGAACTGCAATCTCTTCTTGAAGCATTGAAAAGCAATGAAGATATTATATATATTGGCGAGCTTTTTGAGAATAAGGATTATACGAGATTTCGTTACTCAGAGTGGGTAAAGAAGTATGAAGATGATAAAATTGTGAGAGATACTTCGCACGCAATAAAGGATATTTTAGAAAATAGAGTGATAAAATGAGCAATGAAAGGACAACTCAATCCTGCTTCAGTTATCTTCCACCTCAAAAACAATTACAAGTGGACTGATAAGCAAGAGATTGATACGAAAACACAAGGAAGCATAGAGATTTCCTTCAAAGAATAGCATCATAAAGCCAATACAAGAGAGAGTCTACATAAAGACTCTTTTTTTGACCTTACAAGAGTGATACATACACTAAGCTATATACATAGCCTATGTACCGTATACACTCAATGTAGGCACGTTTATTCTATGAATAGAGGCATATGAGAGAGTGAGAGAGGGAGAAGAGATGATATTATAGAGAGGATTATTATATCAAGAGGGGTACACCGAGGGTAGCTGGATAAAAAAGAAAGATTAGAGAGAGTCACTAACAATTTTTTCTACAAAAAATACAATCTTCTACAAAACACACAATAAAAAATACCCCCCACACCGGGGGTAAGCTGATTACAAAAGCAAAACTAGAGATATGCCATTCCATTTTTTGTACCATTTTTGTACCATTTTTAAAAACTGTACCCCGAGTTTTACTGATTAGAAAAGGAAAACTAAAGAATTAGGTACAACCTATAGATAGACAGAGAGGGTGTTGTAAATTTTACCCTTGTTTTAAGGATTGTAGTCTTACGCAGTGGGGAATTGCAATGTTGTCGTTGACGACAAAAAAAGTTGAGGTTGACGACAACAAAAGTTGACTCTAACGACAAACATATATAATAAAAAGAGCCTCGTGACGAAGAAGCTCTTATATATTGACCAGACTGATTCTATGCGAAAGAAAATAAAAATCAATATATTAGATAAAATTAGTTCAAGAGATGAAGTCTACAAGCTAGATACTATAAC
>JBEBAY010000089.1:0-4128 GCA_041158645.1 Candidatus Parcubacteria bacterium
ATATCCGTCTGACAGATGACGAGGAACTAGTAGAGTGCAATATCGACGGAATGAAAGGCATCGTTCTGCGTACAGAATTTATAAAGAAAGCATAATGTATCTAAAATAAACACCAGCCCAAGGCCCGGCCTTGGGCTGGTGTTTTAATTTAATTTGATAGATTTACAATATATTCAAAATTCTTGGCTGAGACGGGTTGGATGGATAGGCGGGAGCCACGATCGCGGACCAGCATTCCCTCCAGAGCTGGGTCAATCTTGATCTCGGCCAGAGTCACAGGATTTTTAAATTTACGCATAAATGCCATATCTACACAGTGCCAAATGGGTGCGGATTTTGAAGATTTTGGATCGTAGTGCTCATCCTTTTTATCAAACTGAGTCTCGTCTGGATGGACAGCAGATGCCACTCGGGCAATGCCGTATACACCAGTGGGTGCCTCGGTAGTGCCATTGGAATGGTAAAAGAGGGCCATATCGCCTAAGGACATATCATTCATCATAAAATTGCGAGCCTGGTAATTCCTGATTCCAGTCCACGCTACCTTTTTATCTTTTTTGAGATCAACTATCGAGTAGCAATCCCCTTCACTTTTAATTAGCCAATAACGCATCTTATTTTATATATGAGTCAAAGTATATCGCATGACAGGTATAGCCACCGGGGTTCTTTTGTAGGTAGTCCTGATGATATTCCTCTGCGCGATAAAATCTGATAAATGGCTCGAGGGTGGTGACCACTGGATTTGGCCACCTGCCAGATTTATTTACAATGTCGATAAAATTTTTAGCTTCATTTAACTCATCATCATTCTGATAAAATATCGCGGAGCGATATGAAGTACCCCGATCATTACCCTGCTGATTCAATGTAGTAGGATTGTGAATCTGAAAAAAGAAATCCAATAGCTTTTTATAGCTAATGATATTTGTATCGTATTCAATTTCCAATGCCTCGGCATGACCCTCATGATCCTCGTAAGTCGGATTCTCGCGCTGTCCACCGGTATACCCAGCTGTGATATCGATGATGCCCGGCTGTGTGCGAAATAGCTCCTCCAATCCCCAAAAACATCCCCCTGCAAAATATGCCTTTCCCATATTATCTATTCAAATAAGTAATTGTGAATTGTAATACCGTAGCAAACATTACCCACATTAGATACGGGATATTGATCAGAGTAATCCACTTTGCATATGGATATATAGCAAACAGGGCCCATATCAAAGTAGTCAATACGAAGAATATATCCAAAGAAGCTAGGAGATTGTTCTTTAATCCAAACTGCACATATGTAAAAATAAAATTAAAAAATAGATTCAAGATAAATGGCAATGCAATCCAAAATGAAATCTTTTTCTCGTAGAACATCAAGAATACTTTTCCAAACGACACAAAAATCAAAACATAGAGCACTGTCCACACAGGACCAAATAACCATGAAGGCGGAGCCCAATTAGGTCTAATAAGAGTCGAATACCAATTATATGAGTTGTATTTATCCATACATACATTATAGCACCAAAAAGAAAAGTCCCAGGCCGGGCCTGGGACTCTTTTTTATTTTGCTCTCTTGTTCTTTGTCTTGAATGTAGGAGGATTTTTTATTAATTCAGAAACTTTTTGACCAAGTTTGTTGCTACCGATAACGTGTTGTATTTTTCCAATTATTTTTTTCATATATCCATTATACACCCTAGAGTATGACAAATGAAATATCTACCATATCACCATCGAAAAGCCCCTCAGTATTGCGTATAGACTTCTTTATAGCTATCAAGTACTCACCATAGCTCGTATGAGGCAATAGCGATGTCTGCCATATACTATCGCCAATATTTACCTCTATACGAATCAGCCCCTTGGGATAGATAGCGCGAATCTCATTGAAAATTTTTTTCTCTATTGTCACAAAATGCCACCCACCATCCCCAGGCCAGCGCCACAAACGAGTATGAATTTTGTATTTTTTCTTATTAGAATTCATAAATATACATATATTATACTACAATATCAGGATGTTTATATTTGACTATTGACAGATATTGTGATATAATTCATAAAAATTTCAACCACATGAAAAAAATTATCTATTCTTTTTTTGAGATGCTAGATATGGCACCAGAAAAAAAACTTTACTGGGAGTTGTACTTTTGTACTAAATTCCCCTATGGTAAATCTTTACTGCTTGAGGGTAAAATAATAACCTTGATAGAAAATTTGAAGCAAGAAGATTCTTACAAAGTACTGGAATTTAATATTGAAAATAAAACTTCTTTTACTTGGATTAAAGTAAATAATAATGCAGATGAAGTTTTCAATGGCACATTATCAGAAGGACTCAAAAGAGTTCATCTAAACTAAACAAAAAAAAGTCGGAACCCTCGGTTCCGACTTTTTTTATTATTTTATTACGTTTATGAAGAGGAATACTAGTGACCACCATCCGATGAATGAGAGAATAAAACTTCCCATTACCTGATGCTGCATCTTCTTTGGTAAGATTTCTCCAGATAGACCCATCTTTTCTCTATGTATCAATTTTGGACTGATTACAAAAGATAGGAATAGACCATTGGCGATCAATATCACGATAATATTCATCCATATAGAATATTCTGCCAATGATAGAATGTATGCATTCTTCATCATCAATGCACCGACAATGACTAGTGCTATACCTATCCATATGAGTGGCTTTGTCACCTTGTGTGCACGGATAGTAGCCTCGGTCCAGTACCCTGAAGTACGACCAAGGAAACCATGCAAATCAATCACGATAACTGCCCCTAGACCTATAATAAAACCTACGATTGTTATAAAAATTGGAAATATTTCCATATATTATTTTTTGTTAAATGTTGCTAATAATAATTCACTATCCGAACCGATACGCTGTGGTGGCCCCCAGCTACCTAGTCCGCTTGTCGTATAAAATAAAGTTTCGTCTTCTTGTACAAAACCATAACCATGCTTGCCATAAATCTTTTTAACGATTAGATTCATCGGCCAAGACTGACCACGGTGAGTATGACCAAAGAATGCAAAAGATACTCTTGCATCTTTTATTATATCAGTATTTATCGGAATATGCTTCAACAATATACTCGGAGAATTCTGATCATACATAAACCCACTGAGCAATTTTGTAGTAGTAGATGCATCGATATCACTCTTTGCATTTGTAGTGTATGGTACACCTAGCAATTGCACTCCATCAGAATCAACATTTTGATTATCTAGGATTACAAATCCTGCAGATTTCAAGGCATCCAGACTGGCTATCATACCAGCATACTCCTCGTGATTACCATTCACAAAATACTTGCCAAATTTTGGATTAAAATCTTTGTATACATCAGAGAATTGATTCAAATCTTTTTTTGGACCATCAAAGAAGTCCCCAGCAATGAATAGCATATCCGGATTGATAGATTTTATAAATGCTAGATCTTTTTCTGCTTTTGATTTGTTGTGGATATTTCCATAGTGAGTATCCGCCACAAATACGACTCTCCTGCCCTGCCAAGAATCTGGAAGATTATTTACATATATATCTTTTTTGACTATTACAGGATCTCTACCATGATACACACCATATCCAGACAACAATAAGGCTAATGCCACAAGTACTCCAGGCACCAAGGTATACATACTAGTATCAGCAGGTATAAAATATCTCAGGATCGTAGATAGTAATACAGAAAGGAATAGCCAGAATATTGTACCTAGCCATACTGCAGCAAAATAATACACATACCCAGTAAGAGTATTTTCAAACCTCTGAACTAGTGTCATCCCGAGAGTAAAAGAAAGTGATAGGATAAACATAGCTGCACCAAAAGCATACTTGTTCTTTTCTAGAACAGAAAAAGTACCAACACCAAATCGATAGAATACATAGTGAACCAAGAATAAGATAATCTGCATAAACCCTACAATGAAAATAAAAATTTTTATACCTGGTGAAGACATAGACATATTATACTATAAAAAATAAAAATACCCACAAATTGTAGGTATTTTTACAGACTACTTTTTCTTGTCAGCCTTTGGCTTCTTTTTTTCTTTACGAGCACCTGTTCCTTTTGCCATACAATATATTTCTTAATTAAAAAATTAATAATA
>JBEBAY010000090.1:0-3201 GCA_041158645.1 Candidatus Parcubacteria bacterium
GCCTCATTTATCTTTGCCATACCCTCATCCCCATTACTTGCTGTAATTACTTCAAAACCCTCTTTTGACAGCTTGCTAGCTTCGAGGCTCTGTAGGAAACTATCGTCTTCTATTACTAATATCTTGCTCATGTGTATTATTGTATCATTATTAATTATTAAGAGGCAACATTACAAAAAAAGTGGTACCCTTGTCGTTACTCTCGAACCATATCTTGCCATTATGGTGCTCGACTATCTTTTTAGTTGTAAATAATCCCAATCCTGAACCCACTATATCTTTTTGTTTTGCATTCTCTGTTCTGTAGAATTTTTCAAATATTTTTGGCTGGTCTTCTTTTGCTATAGTGATACCTTCGTCTCTGACAGATATCTCCAATCCGGTATCATTTGTGCCAATAGAAATCACTACCTTTCCTTTTTCGTTGCTATACTTTATGGAATTCTCGATCAGATTTTGTAGTACTACTCTTATCATTTCTTTGTCCGCAGATATTTCGGGGGTAGCAGTTCTAGGCTTTAGGAATATTAGCTCTATTTCTTTTTTGTGTGATTCACTATAGAACTCAAAGATAGTTTCTTCTAGTAATTCAACAAGGTTAATTTTTGTAAAGTTGAATTGTAGTATTGTGTCTTCTGTGTGATTTAGTGTGAGCATATCGTTTGTGAGCTTGATCATCCTCTCTGTGCTCTCGTATGCTTTGTTTATCAGGTTCTCTTGCTCGCTAGTTAGCTGGCCGAGATCCTTGTCTAAAAACATCTTTAGTATCCATTTGGATGCCGATAGGGATGTTCGTAGCTGGTGAGCAGAGATAGATATCAAATCTGACTTTACCAGATTTATATTTTTCAATTCATCATTCTCAGCCTTTATTTTTTGTAGTTCGTCCATTTTGTTTCTTGATTAATTTTTTATAATCTACAGACCTTTTTAGGGTCACACTCGCACAGCTTCTTATGGGAATAATTATAACATATACGATATGGATATTAACTAGATTGACTTTTTTGTAATATTCTGGTATATTGTTTACAAATAATATATTTCTATTGAATGACTGTCGTCATTTTTAATCTATTTTTGTAAATTTAATTGTTTAATTGTATGTTTAAAAAAGATGTTCACACTTTCCTAAGTGGATCCTTGTCCAAGGCTATGGATGAAAAAATTATTGCCTTTTTTGATTCTAAAGATGGATTAAATGAAGATGTCTTTAAGAGGTTTTCCAAGGGTAATAGGCCGAGTAAAACTTATTACTTATGCTTTAATAGTGTCAGTAGTTCAAAAAAGAGAATTAAGTCTGTGTTGGCAAAGCTCTTAAAAGAGTATCAGATTAATTTTTTAGATGGACAGTTGTATTATTTCGGCACAAGAAAAGAGGAATCTGTGAATGTCTATGCATTCGGTGGGGATGAAGTTTTAATTCATTTCATTTTATCAGATGATTTGATGTCTATTAATATGATGTCAAAAAATCATCAGAACATCGATCTTCATCAGTCAGGATATTCACAAAACCAGAGTCTTGAAAAATTTGGAAAATTCGATAGAGCCCGTCTTACTTAGAGTAGGATGAAAGCCTAAAGAACTTTGGAAGAATTAATTACACCCATTTTACTTAGAGTAAGATGGGTGTTTTTTGTTTGCGGAGCCGGACGGATTCGAACCGTCGAGGGCTTTTACACCCTGCCTCTTTAGCAAAGAGGTACGTTAGACCGCTCTGACACGGCTCCAATATGGTCAAATATATCACACTTTATAAATATTAAAAATCTCGCACAAGTTGGACTTGTGTGAGATTTTCATTTGGTATAAGAAATTATTTCTTGATGTATCTATCTACTCCGATCCATCCTGCAGTTTTGTGTGAACCGATGATTAGTAATTGTAGGAGTAGTAGCCAAGGGTTTGAGCTGACTGTACCTGCAAAGAGGTAATTGAAGTTCATAAATATTCCAAAGAATGCAGAAAGTCTTGTCCATAGACCTATGATCAGTGTTATACCGATAATTATTTCTCCGTAGGTCACTATATATGATAGAGCAGTAGCATTTGGTAGGAATACATGATTTATAAGCCATCCATACCATACACTCACATCTGGATGCTCGCCAGCCATCTTTGCGAGTGACCCATTTAGGAATCCACTAACAGCTACTCCCGCCTGATCCCCAGTCCATACTGGTACTCCTAGCTTGTGCCATCCGGCAATCAGCCATTCATATCCGACATACACACGAACGAAAACCCATAGAATTGCAGAACGTTTGTCTGTTGTAAAAAAATCAAATATTTTTCCACAAAACATTTTTGTACTGTTCATATTTAAAAGTAAAATTTAATTTACCTGAATAATTATTAATGTATATATTATAGACCTGTTATTTTTTGTCGACAAGGGTAGCGGTGGTATAATCATCAGATGAACAATGATGTATACAAAGAATCGCTGGAATTGCACGAGAAATATAATGGCAAGTTAGAGACGGTGAGTAAGGTCAGACTTGATAATAAAGATGTTCTTTCACTTGCATACAGCCCTGGTGTCGCTGAGGTGTCTCGTGCTATATCTGCAGATCCTATCTCTGCTCGCAAATATACATTGAAGGGGAATACTGTAGCTATCATCAGTGACGGCTCTGCAATTCTCGGTCTCGGAAATCTTGGACCACTGGCTGCGATTCCAGTGATGGAGGGGAAAGCCTGTATACTAAAAGAATTCGCTGGTGTGGATGCCTTCCCGATATGTCTGGATACTCAGGATACAGAGGAAATAATAAAGGCCGTAAAACAAATTGCCCCAGTATTTGGTGCTATCAACCTCGAGGATATTTCTGCTCCAAGATGTTTTGAAATAGAGGAGCGTCTCAGGGCGGAATTGGATATCCCCGTAATGCACGATGATCAGTGGGGTGCAGCGACAGTCACACTCTCTGCGATAATTAATTCAATTAAATTAATCGGTAAGACAAAAGAAGAAATAAAAGTCGTACTTTCTGGAGTGGGTGCTGCGGGTGTGGCAACCGCACGACTACTATTCGTGTATGGAATAAAAAATATTGTTTTCTGCGATAGTCATGGCATCATCCACCATGATCGCAACGATCTAACGAAAGAGAAAAAAGAATTACTCTCAGGTAGTCTGGCAACTGTATCAGAAGGGGGGCTCGCAGATGCAATCATAGATGCCGATGTATTCAT
>JBEBAY010000091.1:0-3043 GCA_041158645.1 Candidatus Parcubacteria bacterium
ACCCAAGAACGCATTGCGATAGGGGAACTAGTGGATCATATAAAAGAAAAATTGGGATAAAATAAGACAAAACCGACAAATGTCGGTTTTGTTGTTTGTGGGTGTTTTTGTGATATATTGGACTATATGTTAAAACCAAAAAAGAAAATATTAAAGAACGGATTGAGGGTGGTGACTGTACCTATGAAGGACAATCCGACTGTCACAGTCCTAGTGCTAGTAGGCACAGGGTCTGACTATGAGACCAAAGATATCAATGGTATATCTCACTTTTTGGAGCATATGTGCTTCAAGGGGACTGTAAAGCGCCCTACAGCGCAATCTATATCCCATGAGCTAGATGCCTTGGGATCTCAATACAATGCCTTTACTGATCATGAGATGACTGGCTACTATGCCAAGGCTGATAGTAAAAAATTCAAGCAGATTTTTGATGTTGTTTCTGATATATATCTGAATTCTACTTTCCCTGAGACAGAGATGGAAAAAGAAAAAGGAGTGATTGTAGAGGAGATAAATATGTACGAGGATATGCCACAGAGCCATGTGCAGGATATGTTCCAAGAGGCACTCTACGGAGATCAACCTGCAGGATGGAATATCGCTGGTCCCAAAGAGAATATAAAAAAAATGACTCGCAACGATTTTGTAAAATACAAAAACGCACACTATGTAGCAGGTAGTACTGTGATAGTAGTCGCAGGAAATGTCACAGAAAAAGAAGTGAATGAGCAAGTTAAAAAATATTTTGGAGATATTAGTAGTAGCGTGAAAGGCAAAAAGAAAAAAACAATCGATAGGCAAACAGAGCCTGTGGTATTGATGAAGCACAAATCCACAGATCAGACTCACTTTGTACTGGGTATGAGGACATTTGATATGTTTGATTCTCGTAATCCTATACTATCAGTAATTTCAGGAATCCTCGGTGCAGGTATGAGCTCACGACTATTTATAAAACTTCGTGAAGATATGGGGGTGGCCTACTATGTGCGCAGTTACAATCATACATCACTGGATCACGGAGTATTCCAAGTATCTGCAGGAGTGAATAATTCTCGCACAAAAGAAGTCGTATCTGAAATATTAAAAGAATGTGCAAAATTAAAAACGGAACTAGTTAGCGACTTGGAGTTGAAAAAAGTAAAATCATTCTTATCTGGAAATATGAAGATGTCACTAGAAGCTACTGATGATATCGCCAGCTATTATGGTACTCAGGAACTAATGAAGGGGGATATGAAGACCATAGAAGAGAGGATCAAATTGATTGAAAAGGTCACATCCGCTGATATCAAGAAAACGGCTCAAAAGATTTTTGTAAATAAAAATCTAACTCTGGCAATTATAGGGCCAGATAAAGACTCGGATTCTTATAAAAATATATTGTCATTTTAGTATCTTAATTGTGTTATAATTATTTTATGAGTGAAAATATTAAAAAGCATGAGGTAAATATTGGTACAGGGACATTGGTCCGAGTGTTTGTTTTTATCTTGATAATGTTAGCTTTGTTCAAGCTTACAAATATAATACTAGTCACACTGACATCTATTGTGGTGGCTTCTTTTGTCGAATTTTCTTTTTTGAAGTTGCGTCGATTTGTACCAAATAGAACTTTGGCTGTATTTTTGATATATACAGTCACTATCAGTTTGCTCGTATGGCTCTCATCTATTTTTATTCCTGTGTTTGTCAGTGAGATGTCTGGCCTAGTTGCTCAACTCGGTAAATATATCCCCGATAGTAGTATTCTAAATAGTTTCCAGACTGATACTATCAGTGGTGCTCAGAATGTAGTAAATACAATTTCTTCAAACAAAGCTTCTTTGCCTGACATTATAAAAAGTACTCAGGGTTTGATTTCTACATTTTCTGGTGGGTTCTTTGATGTAGCGGGAAATGCCTTTGGTAGTATTTTTAATTTGGTTATGATTGTGATCATTTCTTTTTATCTTTCTGTAAAAGAAAAGGGAATTGAAAACTTTTTGCGAATTGTCATCCCTGATACTCACGAGGAATATGCTATATCTCTATGGCAGAGAACAGAGAGAAAGATTGGTCTATGGATGCAGGGACAGCTACTATTGGGTGTCATCATCGGTATGCTAGCCTACCTGTCTTTGACTATCTTGGGCGTCCAATACTCCCTAGTGATCGCCATACTCACAGCACTCTTTGAGCTTGTACCTTTTGGTATATATCTGGCTATGGCGCCTGCTATGTTGTTCGGATTCTTGTCTGGTGGTGTGTCTATGGCCGCAATGAGCTTTGTGATATATATAATTCTTCACCAATTCGAGACATATTTGATCGCCCCTCTAATAATCAAAAAAGTCGTTGGTGTATCTCCATTAGTTGTGATACTATCTGTAATTATTGGATTTGAATTGGCTGGATTTTGGGGAGTAGTGCTCGCTATACCGGCCGCTGTATGTTTGCTTGAATTCCTAGATGACGTAGAAAAGAAAAAGATTCAAGCCCGTACGAATTAATATGAACAAAAAACCATTTTACCTGACAACAACATTGCCATACGTAAATGCAAATCTCCATATGGGGCATGCATTGGAATTTGTGCGTGCGGATGCGATAGTACGATACAAAAAGCTGAATGATTTTGATGTGTATTTCAATACCGGTACAGACGAGCATGGAATGAAGATATACGAGAAGGCTCAATCCCAAAATATGACAGCTCAAGAATTTGTCGATCAGAGCTTCCAAAATTTCCGTGAATCTGTAAATATATTTGGCTTGTCCGATGATATACATTTTATCCGTACTACTGACAAGCGTCATGAAAAGATTGCTCAGAGTTTTTGGATGAAGTGTCTTGAGAATGGATATATCTACAAAAAGAATTACCAGACAAAATACTGTGTGGGTTGTGAATCTGAAAAGTCCGACAGTGAACTCTCAAATGGTGAATGTCCGGATCATCCAGGCAGAGCATTGGAAGTAATCGAAGAAGAAAATTATTTCTTCAAGTATTCTGCTTTTACAGAAAAACTCACAGATTTTTATAATTCAAATCCGAATT